>CAJMMY010000149.1 GCA_905214605.1 uncultured bacterium
TCGCTCTTTTCCATGTACGGAGCCAAATCCACCAGCAAGCCCTTTGCGGCCATCTGCTCAATGGGCAGACCGGAGGTGTACAGAATATCGGGCACGTTGCCGGAGAGAATTTCCGTGGTCAGTTTCTGCAGACCGGCGGAATAGTCCTCATCGGTATTGTATTCCGAATAGTCCTTAATTTCAATCATATAATCCGGATTTTCTTTGTTAAATTTCAGAACCGCTGTCTTCAGGTTCCCATCCAGATATTCCGTTGCCAAGGTCAGCTTTTCTTTCTTTGCTGCATCCTTTGCGGGAGTCTTGGTCAGCTTGACCATTTCAATCGTCGAAGTGTCATAATCCTGACTTATGCACAGCAGAGAACCGTCTTCTTCCATCACAAAAGTCTGGATACTATCGCCGTCTACGCTGCTGTTAACCCAGTTCAGCACCTTTTCGGTTTTTGCCTCGCCGCCGGACAGTTTCATACCGTACAGATTCGAACCGTTGGTATAGAAGAAGTCATAATCGCCGGAGCCGGATTTCAGGTCGTATGCGTCATTGGGCAGCGCCTTGCAGACCACTTCGCCTTTTTTGGCAGCCGGGTCGATTCGAACCAGCTGCTGGCCCTCGCCGGAGTTGGCGGACGCGCAGACATTGCCGTCCCGGTCGGTCACAACGCTGCTCACCCAACCGTCAGAGGTGTAAGTGAACACCTTTGCGCCGGTCATATCCAAAACCTCAACGCCCTGGTCCATGCTGAAGAACATGTAATCGCCGGACACCACGAAGTTGTTCAGATAGCTTTCATCATTCAGCTCCAAGCCGCTCAAGTCCACAGTCTCCGCAGTCTGTCCGTCTGCCCTGACCTTTATCATGCTGTACTCGCTGGAGCTGCCTTCAAAATAATTCCACTTGTCGTCGCTGGCGGCATCGAAATTTTCCGGCAGGTTGAACGTGTACGTGGTCCGATAAATCATGACATACACATTGCCCTCTTTGTCCACGGAGATTCCGTAGGTACCCACATAGCCTTCATCGGAATCATTGTTTTTCGGTTCCACGTAGCCGGGCATCAAAGTGGTGTTGCCGTCCAAATCCATCATATACAGATTGGTCACCATCTTGTTCCAGTCGGAGCCGTCTTCTGCCGGCTTGCTGCCGTCGGGCATCACTCTTGCCGTGAAATAGAACTTCCCGTTGGCATAGGTTACCAGGTTGTATCCGTCGGGGAAATCCCCTTTCACTTTGACGTATGTAGGAACATACACATACTCGTCTCCGTTTGCCTTGCTGTCTTTGTCACTGCAGCCGGTAAGCAAAGACACAGCCATGACCAAACACAGCAACAAGCTGAGACCGCGCTTGAATTTTTTCATTCAATCCACCATCCTTTTTTCAAATCATTTACATGCGTATTATTCTCTTTAATACAGTTGTAGATTACCATAGAACCCATGGTTCTGTCAATAGTGCAACAATGATTTTTCAGCCGGTTTATAAAATTTTCAATCAACCTGTTTATTTAATAGACGTTTCCGTGTTCCAAAAAGTTGCATCTTTTTTTTGAAAAATTTTTGTTTCTTCATTTTCTACAATTTCCGCCCCGGAACTCTGTGCAAAACACCGGTGCGACGCCATTGACGCGCCCTCCCCCGGAATGGTATGATACCCATATCTGAAACAGACGAAAAGGACGTGATTCTACAATGTTGTTCATCGGTTACCCCAAATGCAGCACTTGCCAGAAAGCGCAAAAATGGCTGTTAGACCATCAGCTGCCCGGCGAAATGCGGCCCATTCACACGGAAAATCCCACAGCAGAAGAGCTTTCCGCATGGTATGCCCGGAGCGGTCTGCCTTTGAAACGTTTTTTCAACACCAGTGGATTGAAATACAAGGAATTGCAGCTGAAAGACAAGCTGCCCGCTATGAGCGAGGCGGAGCAGATTGCCCTGCTTGCCGGTGACGGAATGTTGGTGAAACGGCCCATTGTGGTCACCGATGACGGCAAAGTTCTGGTGGGATTCAAAGAGCAGGAATGGGCTGACGCGCTGTTATGAACTATCCCAACGTGGTGCCCGGAATTTTCCGCAGCCGCCCCAATCGGTTCATTGCCCAGGTGGACATTGACGGGCAGCGGGAAACCGTACATGTGAAAAATACCGGGCGCTGCAAGGAATTGCTGGTGCCCGGCGCCCGGGTGTATCTTCAGGATTGCCAAAGCCCCGCCCGAAAAACGCGGTACGATTTGATTGCCGTGGAAAAGGGCGATTTGCTCATCAATATGGACTCCCAGGCACCCAACCGCGTGGCCGCCGAATATCTCCCCCAGCGATTCCCGGATTTGCAGCTGCTCCGCCCGGAAACAGTGTACGGCAACTCCCGATTCGATTTCTATCTGGAAACCGCCCGGGAAAAATGGTTTGTGGAAGTCAAGGGCGTTACATTAGAAGAAAACGGCATCGCCCGATTTCCGGACGCTCCCACCCTCCGGGGCGCCAAGCACATGGAGGAATTGATTGCCTGTCAGCAAGACGGCTACCGTGCCATGGCGCTGTTCATTCTCCAAATGTCGGGAATGCGCTGTTTCTGTCCCAACGACGCCACGGACCCGAAATTTTCCGCCGCTCTCCGTCATGCAGCCGCCTCCGGTGTGGAGCTGTTGGCTGTGGATTGCAATGTCACACCGGATTCCCTCACCGTCTGCAATCCCGTTCCGATCCTGTTATAATTACGAAAAAATCCGCAGAACCGTTGAACCGTTCTGCGGATTTTCTTATTCCATTGACAGCAAGCCCTGCGCCAAGGTCTGCTCTGCCTGTGCTTTCAGCGCCAAGCCCAAAATTGCGTCCTCCGGCGTGACACCGGTTTCCTGCAAATGTACCGTTTCTTCCACCGCGCTGCGGAGAGACGCGCCGAACAGCTCCCGGAATTTCTGATAAAATTCCCGGACATCCCGCTGCTGCAAGCCCTGCTGCAGCACCTGCTCCACCATGGAAAGGGGCAGCACCTGCTTTAAGGTACAGATGACAAGCAAATAAACCAGATGCTCCCGGCTGTATTTCTTCTTCACCGGAGGGGGCATCACTTTCATTTTCACATAGTTATTCACCATGGACGGTGTGAGCATGTGGTCCTTGGTCTGGTTGCCCAGATACCGGTTTGTCAGCGCCACCACCTGGTCCATATATAGTTCAATATCCGGCAACTCTTCCCAACCCGGCAGGCTTTTTTCCCGCTGAGTCTGAAGATATGCAGACAATGCATTCTGTTCGTACATCTGCTGTATGGCTCCAATCACTCTAAGATTTCCTTTCTTCTTTTATATCACCTTTTATCGTATATTGCAAATCATTTCTTTCACTTGCCTTGATTTGGTATTGGAAACTACGTGACGGCAGCAAAAAGGCACCCCGCAGTGCGAGGTGCCTTGGAAAAATTTAGTTGCTCATTGCAGCCTGCATGAAATCACACAGCTGGCTGACATACTTTCCGGGAACAGTATCTACCTGACCGGCATCCACAGCCTGTGCAATGGACGGGTCGATGGGCAGACGCT
>CAJMMY010000150.1 GCA_905214605.1 uncultured bacterium
GCGACGTGGGCATCTATGAGGTGGGCAAGCGGGTCAAGAACCGCTTCCGCTTCCTGGAGGCCCACGATATGACCATTGAGGCCGTTGTCACCAAGGTCATGTGGTTGCTGGCCCAGAACTGCGAGAACTTTGACCAGCTCCAGCAGCGGTTCTACCGGCAGATCAATTTTGATACATTCTATCATTGAAACAAACGGGAGATGCCCCACCGGCACCTCCCGTTTCTGTTTGAAAACTTTTTGTCCGCCACTCGTGGACTTTTGGCGAATCAGGACAAAGTTTTGCCAAAAGGCTTGCACTTTGATGCTTTACTGTGGTAAAATCGAAGCGTACTTTCATTTGGAAAGACAAGGGGGAAAAAGTATATGACCAACATCTGCATCATCGCCACCATCATCATCTATCTGGTGGCAATGCTGTTGGTTGGGTTTGCATACAGCAAGTCCAACAACGACAGCACCGATTTCTACCTTGGCGGCCGCAAGATGGGCCCGCTGGTCACGGCCATGAGCGCCGAAGCCAGTGATATGTCCAGCTGGCTGCTGATGGGAATGCCGGGCCTTGCCTATCTCACCGGCATCGCCTCGCCCGGCTGGACCGCCATCGGCCTGGCGCTGGGCACCTGGCTGAACTGGCTCATCGTGGCCCGGCGGCTGCGGCGGTATTCGGCCAATCTGGAAGCCATCACCGTGCCGCAGTTCCTGTCCCTGCGCTTCCACGACCAGCGCAATCTGCTCAACGCACTGGGCGCGGTAATTATCATCGTGTTCTTTGTGCCCTACACGGCTTCGGGCTTTGCCGCCTGCGGTAAGCTGTTCCACAGCCTGTTCGGCGTGGATTACATGGCGGCCATGGTGGTCTCGGCCTGCGTCATCGTGGGCTATACCATCACGGGCGGCTTCCGCGCCGTTACCACCACCGACCTCATCCAGTCCATCGTGATGAGCCTGGCCCTTGTGGCTGTGCTGGTGTACGGCATTGGCGCGGCAGGCGGCTGCGGCGTGCCTACCATCAAGCCCTGGAACATTGAGGCTGTGCAGGAAAAGCTGGACATTCTGAACAAGACCAACATTTTTGCCGTGGCTATGGACATTGACGGCGCAGGTCTGCCTTTCCTGAAGGCGCTGAATCCCAACGCAGGCAGCAAGCCCGTGGAAGAGCTGCAGCAGATTATTCAGTACACCGATAAGCCCTTTATTCTCAAGGGCATTATGACTGTAAAGGGTGCGGAGAAGGCCGTTGCCGCCGGTGCCAAGGCCATTGTGGTTTCCAACCACGGCGGTCGCGTACTGGGCAGCTGCCCCGGTACCGCAGAGGTTCTGCCGGAAATCGTAGACGCTGTGGGTAAGGACGTCACCATTCTGGTGGACGGCGGTATCCGCTCCGGTACGGACATCTTCCGCGCTCTGGCTGTGGGCGCTGACGCTGTGCTGATTGGCCGTCCGTTCGTTCCCGCTGTGTACGGCGGCGGTAAAGAGGGCGTTCGTCTGCTGGTAGAAAAGCTGGCTGCCGAACTGAAAGACACCATGACCATGTGCGGCGCACATTCTCTGGAGGAAATCTCCCGGGATATGATTCGTTTCGCAAAATAATCTCGAAAACATCATAAATCCCGCGATTGGGCAAGAAAACCACGGTTTTCCTGCCCAATTTTTATGGATTATTTTTGTTTTTTTGACTATCGTAACGGGAATTTCTATGATATAATATTAAATTGTGAATTTTGACTATTTCCATTCAGGAGGAATGAAATGATTACAGTAGAAAATCTGACCATGCAATTCGGCGGCTCCGTTCTGTTTTCCAAGGTAGACCTGCAATTCACGGCCGGAAACTGCTACGGCATCATCGGCGCAAACGGTGCCGGTAAATCAACCTTTATTAAAATTCTGTCCGGAGAGCTGGAACCCACCTCCGGTCATGTGTCCATTGCTCCGAAAGCCCGGATGTCCGTTCTGAAACAGAACCAGTTCATGTACGATGATTACACCGTCATGGACACCGTGATTATGGGCAATCAGCGTCTGTACGATTGCGGCAAGGAAAAGGACGCAATCTACATGAAAGAGGACTTCTCCGACGAGGACGGTCTGCGGGCAGCCGAGTTGGAAGAAGAGTTTGCCGAGTTGGGCGGCTGGGAGGCTGAATCCGATGCAAGCAGACTGCTGCAGGGTCTGGGTATCTCCCCGGATATGCATGAAACCATGATGGCGGATATGGATCCCCGTCTGAAGTTCAAGGTTCTGCTGGCGCAGGCATTGTTCGGCAACCCGGACATTATCCTGCTGGACGAGCCTACCAACAACCTGGACCTGAATTCCGTTGTCTGGTTGGAAGACTTCCTGATGGATTACGAGGGTACCGTTCTGGTGGTCAGCCATGACCGTTACTTCCTGAACAACGTGTGTACCCATATTGTGGATATTGACTACGGCAAGATTAAGATGTACGTGGGCAACTATGACTTCTGGTATGAATCCAGCCAGCTGATGCAGAAACTGATGAAAGACCAGAACAAAAAAGCCGAGCAGAAGATTCAGGAGCTGCAGACCTTTATTCAGCGTTTCTCCGCCAACAAGTCCAAATCCCGTCAGGCAACCAGCCGCCGGAAACTGTTGGACAAGCTGACTGTAGAAGAAATGCCCGCATCCTCTCGCCGGTATCCCTGGGTGGGATTCCAGGCGCAGCGGGAGCCCGGTAAGGATCGTCTGTTCGTGACGGAAATCTCCAAAACCGTGGACGGTGTAAAGCTGTTGGACAACGTCAGCTTTATCATGAACAAGGAAGATAAAATTGCTATCATCGGCAGAAACGAGCTGGCTGTGACCATGCTGTTCAAAATCCTCATGGGCGAGGAAGAGCCGGATTCCGGCAGCATTAAGTGGGGCGTTTCCACAACCCAGACCTACTGCCCCAAGGATAACAACGAGTATTTTGAAAACTGCGACTACGACTTGATTGACTGGATGCGTCAGTTCTCCGAGGATAAGCGGGAAAGCTACCTGCGTACCTTCCTGGGCCGTATGCTGTTCTCCGGCGATGATGTTTACAAGCAGGTCAAGGTGCTTTCCGGCGGCGAAAAGGTCCGCTGCATGCTCTCCAAGATGATGCTGTCCGGCGCCAACGTGCTGCTGTTCGACCAGCCCACCAACCATCTGGACTTGGAAAGCATTGCCGCACTGAACAACGGCATGACCGCGTTCCCCTACAACATCATCTTCTCCTCTCATGACCACCAGCTGACTCAGACCGTTGCAAACCGCATCATTGACATTCAAGATGACGGTACCATCATCGACCGCATTTGCTCTTACGATGATTACATGCACGTTTCCGAAATGGAAAAGGGCGAGTAAACATTATCCATACGAAATCAGACACCCGCATTTTTGTGGGTGTCTGATTTTATATTGAAAACGGCTGAAACAACGTGTAAAATAATCTTGAAAAGCAAACCGCATAGGGAGTGAAAAAACGATGAAAATCCATAAACGATTGATAGCCGCAATGGCTGCGGCGGTGCT
>CAJMMY010000151.1 GCA_905214605.1 uncultured bacterium
ATCCAGCAGCTCCGGAATCTGTTCTTCCGTAATATACCGAACGTTGCAGCGCTCCATATTGACCACGCGCTCGTCCGTACGCAGGCTCCATGCCAGCTGACCGTAGCCCACGTCCACCGCATAGACCTTCTTTGCCCCATTCTTCAGCAGGACATCGGTAAATCCGCCGGTAGATGCGCCGCAATCAATGCAGACTTTATCTTTCGGGTCCACCGGAAAGACTTTCAACGCCTTTTCCAGCTTAAATCCGCCCCGGCTGACATAGGGCAATGCATTGCCCCGCACTTCAATGTCCGCCTCCGGATCCACAGGGGTTCCCGGTTTTTCCTGTTTCTGTCCGTTTACGTAGACAATTCCGCTCATGATCGTGGTTTTTGCCCGTTCCCGGCTCTCTGCCAGACCCCGTTCAAAAACAAGTTGATCCAAACGTTGTTTCTTCATACTTTCCCCTCGTAATTCTCTGTATCGTTCAGTCGTTCCAGCATCGTCAATACGGTATATGCAATTCCGGTTTTGTCCAATGCATACAGCGCCCGCAATTCGTCCACCGTACCGTGGGGAACAATTCCGTCCCGCAGATTTATGAGCTGCGCTTTCTTCAGAACGATTTGCCGTTCCTCGCACAATGCCAGCAATCGGGTTCCCACGCAGCCCGCTGCGCAGACCTCCTCGGCCACCAAAAGATGTTTCGTTTTCTGCACGGATTGGGCAATCGTTTCCATATCCAAGCGGTCAATCCGGCCAAGCTTGATGATTTCCAACTGAACACCGTAGGGCTCCAGCTCTTTCTGCGCCGCCAGAACCTCGTTAATCATGGTTCCGTAGCACACCACCGTCAAATCCGAACCCTCCTGCAAAACAGCAGCGTCCTCCATATGGCACTGACGGTAAGCACCCTCGCCGCCCCGGGGATAACGAATTGCCACCGGACCGGACATCTCCAAAAGTGCCTGTGGCAGCATTTTCCGAACCTCCGCAAAGCTTGCCGGACACAAAATCTGCATTCCGGGAATGGTACTCAAATAGCTGACATCAAAAACGCCGTGATGGGTTTCTCCGTCCGCCCCCACCAAACCGGCACGGTCCACACCAAACACCACGTGTTCGTTGGACAGCGAAACATCGTGGAGCAGCATATCAAATCCCCGCTGCAAAAAGCTGGAATAAACGCACATCACCGGTTTCAATCCCTGCTGCGCCATACCCGCCGCCATGGTAACCGCGTGTTCCTCGCAAATACCTACATCGAAGAACCGTTCCGGATACTGCTGCTGAAAGCCTTTCAGTCCGGTACCGTCCAGCATTGCTGCCGTAATCGCCGTAACCGTTGGGTCCTCTTCCGCCACCGTTGTCAGTGTCTGTCCGAAAACATAAGAAAAATCCTGACTTCCTTTTGCCCGAACACCCTGCGCCGGGTCAAATGCGGAAACACCATGATACAGCTCCGGCTGCTGCTCCGCATAGGAATAGCCCTTGCCCTTGACCGTGATCACATGAACCAAAACAGGAATCCGCATTTCTCTGGCATAAGAAATCGCCTGCTCCAATGTATGTTCATCATGTCCGTCAATGGGTCCGAGGTAATAGAACCCCATATCCCCAAAAATATTACTGGGCAGCAGACGGGATTTCACCCATTCCTTGGTCGCATGAAGTACCCGGTAAATAGGCTTGACTCTACCCAATGTTTTATGATACACCCGCTTGAAATTAAAATACGCGGGTTTTGTGCGCATGTGCGACAGCATTTTTGCCATACCGCCCACGCTTTGGCTGATGCTCATGGCATTGTCATTTAAAATGATAACCATGGGTTCTCCGCTCTGCCCCGCGTCGGCAATGGCCTCATAAGCCAAGCCGCCGGTCATAGAGCCATCACCAATCACAGCGCAAACGTCGTAATCTTCCCCTTTCAGGGTCCGTGCCCGGGCCATACCCAGGGCTACGGAAATCGATGTTGATGCATGACCGGTAATGAACGCGTCGCAGGGGCTCTCCCCCGGTTTGGGAAAGCCGGAAAGACCGCCATATTTCCGCAACGTTGAAAAATCGTCTCTGCGCCCGGTCAAAATTTTATGTACGTAGCCCTGATGACCCACATCGAAAACAATGCGGTCGGTTTCCGGATTGTACACCCGGTCCAATGCCACAGTCAGTTCCACCGCACCCAGATTCGAGGCAAAATGACCTCCGGTTCTGGAAACCTGTTCTATTAAAAACTCCCGCAGTTCCCCGCAAAGCGCGGGAATCTCATCGGCTGGTATCTGTTTCAAATCTGCCGGGGAGTTGATTGTCTGTAATATTTTCAAAGCACAACCCCGTTATTCATAAAGTTAACGTATATGCATACGTAGTGGTTATTATACCAATTTCCTGCATATTTTACAAGCGTATACACAGATTTTAGTCAAAAATCCTGTTTCTTCCTGATGGATTTTGCAGAAGTTGCGAGAACGGCGGTTTATATTTTGCGATTTTTCATTGACGAGCAGAGAAAAACAGATTAAAATATACTTGTGTTCTTATGTGCACGATACAATGCTAACAAAATATTGCTCCGACTTTTGTGGCAGCTGCGCGACCTTGCCTCGGCAAGACACGCAGTCTTGTTCTGCTGAACAAGGGAATCCGGTCAGACCCCGGAACACGGCAAATCATGTTTGAATTGCTGTGCTGTAATTGCGGAGCGCGGGCCTTTCTGCAAAAGCAGGTCATTGGGAGATTTTTCTGAGAAGGCGGGTTCCGCGCGGTGATGCGTCTGCATCTGAACGCATGAGTCAGAAGACCTACAAGAATCGTTCCGTCAACGCATAGGTGTTGGCGATGTTTGTGCTGAAATCGACGATGCTGCCATCGTCTTTTTTGTACTGCATGAAAGCGGATGGACAACGGCTCCACCCGCTCTTTTATTTGAATCTTTCGGAGCCTGACCTCTTTCAATGCCCGCGGGCTGAATATAAAAATGATAAACGAAAGGAAATGAGACATGAAATATACAAAGAGAATTCTTTCTCTCCTGCTGTCTTTGACTTTGGTGTTGGGATTGCTCCCTGCCGGAGTGCTGGCGGCGGATAAGGTACCAACAATTTCTATTGAAATGAGCATTTTCAATGAAGGTGCCTTTGCTAAAGATAAGAAAAATCAGCCGATGATGTTGAAAACAGTCAAAGTAGCTGACTTGAATGGCGATGGCCGTTATAGCTTGGACGAAGCACTGGTTGCTGCACATACGGAGTATGCCCCGAATAGTGAAAAGGATTATGCTACAAGCGTTGGTAACTATGGCTTATTTGTTACTAAACTCTGGGGCGAGGTCGACAAATCGGGAGCATTTGGGTTTTACAAAAACAACACTTTGACTGCCGCCGTTGCAGATGAGGTGTTAGATAATGGCGATCAAGTTACTGCATTTATTTATCATGACAAAGAAAGTTGGTCAGACCGATACTCTTTCTTTAATATAGCTGAGAAAACAGTTTGTGTTAATACTGAATTTTCTCTGAGTTTGAAAAC
>CAJMMY010000152.1 GCA_905214605.1 uncultured bacterium
GTCCCAAGCCATTCAGAGGGATATGACCGCCGCACTGGCCGGAAAACCGGCCTCGACGCTGATGCTGCCCAGCTATCTGTATGCCGACGGCACCCCGGCGCAGCATACGCCGGTGATCGTTCTGGACGCCGGCGGCACCAATTTCCGAACCGCACTGGTCACGCTGACGGAATCCGGCCCCCAAGTGGAGCAGCTCCGGGAATGTGCCATGCCCGGCACCGCCGCCCCGGCGGAATGGCCGGAATTTATTGCGTTCTGCGCCGACCAAATTCAGCCGCTGCTGCCGCTGAGTCATACCATCGGCATTTGCTTTTCCTACTCCGCAGCGCCCCAGCCGGACGGTGACAGCCGCGTCATTCATTTGAACAAGGAAGTGGTGATTCACGGGGGTGAAAATCGCCCTATTGGCGGTGATTTACAGGCGGAATTGGCTCGGCGGGGTATTTCCCATGTGAAAACCGTGGTACTCAATGACACCCTTGCCGTACAATTCGGCGCTGCGGCTGCCCACAAGCTGCCGGTGCGGGATTGTCTGGGCATGGTCTGCGGCACCGGCTCCAACATTTGCTGTGCCCTGCCTGCCGGGCAGATTCCCAAACTGGGCGAGGATTTTTCCGGAGATTCGGGCACCATGCTGGTGAACTGCGAAAGCGGATTTTTCACCGGAATGACCCAAGGTACCTTTGACCGCGCTTTGGACGATTCCTCCCAAATGCCCGGGGAGTGCCTACTGGAAAAAATGGTGTCCGGAGCCTATCTGGGGCCGCTGTGCCGCCTGACCTTGCAGGCAGCCGCCCGGGAGGGGCTGTTCACGTCCCACGGACAGGAACTTCTGCTGTCCATGGACCAACTTTCCTCCGGCGAGGCAGATACGCTCTCCGGGCCGCTGACGGTCTTAACCACGGCGGACTTATCCCTTGCCGACAGCATCATTCAGGGGCTGTTCCGCCGCTCGGCAAAAATCGTTGCAGCCGCTTTGACAGCCGTTCTGCGGCTGCGGGGCAGCGCTGATCCCTGCTATGTGGGCGCAGAGGGGTCTTTGTTCCAGAAAAGCCGCCGATTCCGCCCGGCATTGGAGGAATTCTGCAAGGCGTCGGAATCGCTCCACCCCTGCTCGTTGGAATTCCGCACCTGCCGCCACACCACGCTCATCGGCGCCGCCTGCGCTGCGCTGCTGATGAACGAATCCTGACCATAAGAAAATCCCTCTTGCCGACAAAAGCAAGAGGGATTTTGTATTGCAATGTTTACATTTTTTCCGGTGCGGTCACACCAATGATGCCCAAGCAGATGGCAATCACCTGCCGTGCGGTATCGGCCAGTTTCAGACGGGCATTCAGCACGTCTTCTGCCTCGCCCTTAATACGGCAAGCAGCATAGAACCGATGGAACCGGGCAGCCAGCTCAATGACGTACCGGTTGATGCGGCTGGGGTCATAATCCCGGGCAGCCAGCTTAATTTCTTCCGGCAGCGCGGAAATCTGCTTAATCAGCTCCCGCTCCTGCTCGGTGGTCAGCAAATCGAAATGCACAGCGCTTGCTGCGGGAACGGTGTGTCCGTCCTCTTTCAGCGCCTGAATCAAAGTGCAGATACGGGCATGGGCATACTGTACATAGTACACCGGGTTCTCACTGTCTTCCCGCACAGCCAAATCCAAATCGAATTCCAGATGGGTATCGGGCTTTGCATTGAAGAAGAACCGGCAGGCGTCTACGCCGATTTCGTCCATCAGATCTGCCAAAGTCAGCGCCTTACCGGTGCGCTTGGAAACCTTTACCACTTCATCGCCCCGAACCAGACGCACCATCTGCATAATGAGGAAATCCAGATTCCGGCCGTTCAGACCCAATGCAGGGGCTTTCATGGTGTTGCCGAAGCGAATGGCATGACCATGGTGGTCAGCGCCCCAAACGTCAATGACGCGGTCAAAATGACGCTCCACGAATTTGTTCCGATGATATGCAATATCCACGGCATAGTAGGTGTAGAAACCGTTGGAACGGCGCATGACTTCGTCCTTATCTGCGCCCAGCTCCGTGTTCTTCAGCCACAGAGCGCCGTCCTTTTCGTAGGTCAGACCGGCCTGGGTGAGCAGGTCCACAGTTTCCTTCACATAGCCGGACTGATGCAGGCTGCTTTCCAGGAACCACTGGTCAAAGTGAATCCGATAGCGCTCCAAATCCCGCTGCATTCTTGCAATGTTATAGGGCAGACCGAATTCCACAAATGCCTTGCAGCGCTCATCGCTGGGTGCGTTCACCCATTTGTCGCCGTCCCGCTCGAAAATCAGCTTGGCCAATGCTTTGATATCATCGCCGTGATAGCCGTTGTCGGGGAACTCCACAGCGTCTTCTCCCTGAATCAGCTGCAGATACCGCGCCTCAATGGATTTGCCGAACAAGTCCACCTGATTGCCTGCATCGTTCACGTAGAACTCCCGCCAAACATCGTAGCCGGCGCGCTGCAGCACGGAAGCCAGCGTATCACCCAGCACACCGCCGCGGGCATTGCCGATGGTCATGGGACCGGTGGGGTTGGCGGAAACGAACTCCACCATCACCTTTTCCCCGTGACCCACATCGCAGCTGCCGAAGTCATCGCCTTCTTTTTCCACATCTGCCAGCACATCGCCGTACCACTTCTGGCTCAGCCGGAAGTTGATAAAGCCGGGACCTGCAATCTCCACGCCCTCGAACCAACTGCCTTCCAGATTCAGCTCTGCAACCAGAGCCTCTGCAATCTGGCGCGGTGCTTTCTTCATACCCTTTGAGGAAACCATTGCATGGTTTGCTGCATAGTCGCCGTTTTTGGTATCCTTGGGAATATCCACACTGCCCCGGAATTCTGCGTCTTTCGGCAGAATGTCCTTTTCCGCTGCACTGTGATATGCCTGCTGCAGCAGCTCGTCATCCATCTGCTGCGGCATGGCTACTTTCCTCCCTGGATAAATGCGATTGTTCTTATTTTACCGTTTAACGCCGCGTTTGTCAATAAAATTTTGCCCTGTACGTTAAATAATCCCTTCCTCAAGAGAGGGATTTGCCGCACTGTGGCTGCGCCATGCTCCTACCTTCCTTTAAGAACCCCATCGCAAAAAGTTATGTTCTCGTGCCTGAACGGCACTTGAACACAACTTTTTGCTCTCAAGGCATTTCCATCGTCGGCAGATCTCCGCCAATGGAAACGGTTTCAGAGTTGTTCGGCAAATCGGGCACTTTACTTTTTTCGGTTTGTAAAATGCTCCAGCAGCTCCACCGCCGCCACAATGATAATTGTTACCGCAAAAACACCCAGCCAGCCAAGGCCCGCTTTGGGCAGCACCTGCATAAACAGTGTTAAATTCATCTTGTTCTCCCATTTTGTTTAGAGTGTATCTGAAAAGTCGAAAATATCTGTCATTTTCTTTGGGCAATACCGCACAATTCCCGCCTGACGGCTTAAGCACCGCTCCGGCGGCTGCGGCACGGC
>CAJMMY010000153.1 GCA_905214605.1 uncultured bacterium
CGCAGCCGGTTGTTTTATACCCAGTTATTTCAATTTCTTTCGGATTTTCCCGGAGAGGAAATCCACAATCCAAGACAAAAGCACCAGGCCGATGGAAATGGCTGCGGCTTTGTCCCAAGCATATTGATTCATGGCGAAAATCAGCGGCGCACCAATGCCGCCGGCGCCCACCAGACCCAGTACCGAGGCCTCACGAATGTTCACATCAAACCGATAGAGCACCGCAGAGGCGAATGGCGCATACAGTTGAGGCAGCATTCCGCGGGTCAGCCGGGGGAGCAGAGGTGTACCCATTGCAGACAGCGCTTGAACGGCCCGCAGGTCCATGGCGTCAATTGCTTGGGTAAAACGCTTACACAGCAAGCCAACGGAGCACATAGCCAACGTCAAAACGCCTGCAAAGGAACCGGGGCCGGTGACGCGAATCAAAATCAGACCGTAAATCAGAAACGGCACCGAGCGAATCGCGGCAATCACCGTCCGCATTACCCATGCCACCGGTGCGGGAACGATGCGCCGGGAATTCCAAAACACCAACAGCACGGCCAGAAACGCGCCAATCAGCGTACCGGCAAAGGCGATGCACACCGTTTCCATCAGAAGAAAACCAATGCTGTCCGACCCGGTGCCCAGAAACAGACTCCAATCCGGGTGAGTGATGCCGTAGGCCATTTTTTTCAGCATGGCAGTGCTTGTATGGGAGAAGTCCGGCCCTTGCAGAGTTATGGTACTGTACAGAAACAGCAGGACAAATGCTGCAATCAAAAACCGCTTTGTTCCCGGTCGGATTTGATGTTCACCTTGAATGACCTGCGTAATCAATGTGCCCAGCTGCTCCAGAATCCAAACGGTGACAAACAGCAGAATCAGAATCATGCCGACTTTGTTGTATTCCCGCCAAGCAACCTTTTCATTCAGCAGCAGGCCGATACCGCCGGCCCCCACGTAACCCAAAATTGCACTGTGGCGCACGTTGGCCTCCAGCAAATAGAGTACGTTGGTGAGATAGCTTGTGGCGATTTCCGGCACCAGTGCCCGACAGTAGGCGGGAAACCGCCGAATTCCCATGGCCTGCATGGCCAGAAACGGTCCAATCGGCGCATTTTCCAAATCCTCGTAAGTCAGCCGCGTCAAAATGGAAAAGGTGTAGACTCCAATGGCCACTGTGCCGGAAAAACTGCTCAGACCAAACAGAAACGTTGCGAACAATGCCAGAATCAGCGCCGGAAATGCCCGGAGAATCTGAATCACGGCCCGGAACAGTTTTTTGGCAATGGGATTTCCGGGAATTACCGCAGCGCACAAGGGTGCTGCCAGCAATGCCAAAAGGGAACCGATGACCGTTCCGGTGATGGACATTTGAATTGTTGCCCAGAGCAGGGGAAGAATGGTGCGAATGAATCCGCTGTCCGGGGGAAACATAGCAGAGACAATGTCCGTGAAGTGACTGCTGCGGCGAATCAGCAGGGGAATCGACACACCGGTTTGCAGGCACGAAAGCAAAAAGAGCCCGACCACAAACAGTGAGCAGGCAATAGGAACCATTCGGGAACGTTTTGCGGTCATCGGCAGACCTCCGTTTCCCGGATAGAACCGTAAATATCTGTGAGCGCGGTATCGTCCAAGCGGTCCACGGCACCGGAAAAAACAACCTTTCCGCCGTGAAGACCCAATAACTCGTCAGAGTATTCCCGGGCAAATTCCAGATTGTGGCTGTTCATCAAAACGGTCAATCCCCGCTCCTGCTGTATGGATTTCAGCAGTTCCACAATCTGCCGACCGGTTACCGGGTCCAGAGATGCAACGGGTTCATCGGCCAACAGAATTGCAGGGTGCTGCATCAATGCCCGGGCAATCGATACCCGCTGCTTTTGTCCGCCGGAAAGCTCCCGAACCTTGGCGGTTACCTTATCTGCCAATCCCACTTGCTCCAGCAATGCAGCGGCCTCGTCCTTTTGCGCGGCAGAGAACAGACCCAACGCGCCGGCAACGGGATTCATTTCCGGCAGGGCAGCGTTCAGAACATTCTGCAGGCAGCTCATTTGCTCAACCAGACAGAAGTCCTGATACACTGTACCGATTTGTTTCTGCATTTGCCGTTTCGCTTTACCTTTTGCGCGTTCAAAATGCTGTCCGGCATAGAGAATTTCCCCTTCCGTGCAGCGCTCCATGCCGTTCAGAATCCGAAACAGCGTGGTTTTACCTGCACCGGAAGGACCGATAACAGACAAAAACGAACCTTGCTCCAGCGTAAAGCTGACGCCGCTGAGTGCGTCAGTTCCGGAAGGATAGACCTTATGTACTTGTTTCACTTCCAACTGCAGCATGGTTCGCTTTTATCCTTTCCTTACATGATGAAACTTAGCCTTCCAGGCTTTTCAGCAGAGCCTGAGCATCCCGCTCACCGTCATAGTTTGCATCGTCGCCCCACTCGTAGCCAACCTGGCTGAAGACGCTGATGATGTCTTTTCCTTCCTCGGTATTGCCAATTTCGATGAATGCCTCACCCAGAGCCTGACGGAATGCTGCATCCTGCATCAGCTCAGAGGTTTTGCTGTATGCAATCATATCATTGTAAATACCCTCGGTTACACCGATGACACCGGTCTGGTTTACCATTTCATCGGTACCGCCAAAGTCAGACTGCCACTGGTCGGCATATTTTGCGCGCAGATGTGCAAAGCCAACAGCGACATCGACCTGACCGGATGCCAGACGTGCCATAGAGGTAGTGTAGGAATCGGACTGCACAACATTGTCCAAATCGCTGATGGTTTTGCCATAATTGGACTGCAGCCACAGGCTGGGGTAAATGTATCCGGAGGCGGAGGTGGGACCCATCACAGCCCAGGTAGCGCTGTTCAAATCTTCCCAAGTCAGTTCCTCGCCGTCGTTGACTTTGCTCAGCAGCTCCTGACCCTTTGCGCTGGGACCGGCCAAAATAATGGAGCGGTAGTAGGTGCTGGTTTCATCGGTGAACTGTTCCAGAGTTCCGTCATTCCAATTTGCGGCGTCTTCGGAATCCTTATTGATGCCGTAACGCAGTGCGGTAACCAGAACATCGCAGTCATCGGAGAACAGCACATAGTTGCCGCCGGAAATGAAACCGATATCTGCGCTGCCGGCGCTGAGCGCCTCGCCCACAGCGGTATAGCTGGTGCCCACGGTCATGTTGATGTTCTCAACATCATAGCCCTTTTCCAGCAGCTTTTCCTTCAGCAGGGATTCCAGAGGCTCGGTAGCAGCCAGAATTGTGTCGGAATCTGCGTAGGGGGAGAACGCAATGTTCAGCGTTTCCACGGAGGTGGGAGCTTTCGGGTCCGGAGTCGTTTCTGCGTTGGTTCCGTTAGAACCGCAGCCGGCCAAAAGGCTCAGAGACAGTGCTGCAGTGCAGGTGAGTGCAATGTGTTTTTTGTTCATGAGATGATACTCCTTCCAAATTCTCCTGCCGCAAT
>CAJMMY010000154.1 GCA_905214605.1 uncultured bacterium
TTACGGCTCTCAGTCCATCGAAGATGAGGCTGCTATGGTGGCTCGCGTGAAGAACTACAAGTCCGGTTTCGTGGTCAGCGCGTCCAACGTGACCCCCGAGAACACTCTGGCTGATATTCTGGATCTGAAAGAGCGCAATGGTTTCTCCACCGTGGCTGTGACCGAGGACGGCACCGCCAACGGCAAGCTGCTGGGCATCGTGACCAGCCGCGATTACCGTATCAGCCGCATGAGCACCGACATGAAGGTGAAGGAATTCATGACCCCGCTGGAAAAACTGGTAACCGCACCCGCCAGCACCTCTCTGAAAGAGGCCAATGACATTATCTGGGACCACAAGCTGAACGCACTGCCCATCGTGGACAATGACGGCAGACTGATGTACTTCGTATTCCGCAAGGACTATGCAAGCCACAAAGAGAATCCCCTGGAAATGCTGGACAACGAGAAACGCTACATGGTGGGCGCAGGTATCAATTCCCGCGACTACGCAGAGCGTATCCCCGCACTGGTGGCAGCCGGCGCAGACGTGCTGTGCATTGACTCCTCCGAGGGTTACTCCTGCTGGCAGAAGAAGACCATCGAATGGGTACGCGAGAACTACGGCGACTCCGTGAAAATCGGTGCCGGCAACGTGGTTGACCGGGAAGGCTTCCTGTTCCTGGCAGAGGCCGGTGCAGACTTCGTGAAGGTCGGTATCGGCGGCGGCTCTATCTGCATCACCCGTGAGACCAAGGGTATCGGCCGCGGTCAGGCAACCGCTTTGATTGAGGTTGCTGCTGCTCGGAACGAGTACTACGAGAAGACCGGCATTTACGTGCCTATCTGCTCTGACGGCGGCATTGTGCACGACCACCACATGACCCTGGCTCTGGCTATGGGCGCTGACTTCCTGATGCTGGGCCGTTACTTCGCTCGTTTTGACGAAAGTCCCACCCCCAAACTGATGGTGAACGGCCAGTACGTGAAAGAGTACTGGGGCGAAGGCTCCAACCGTGCCCGCAACTGGCAGCGTTATGACTTGGGCGGCAAAACCGGCCTGCAGTTCGAAGAGGGCGTGGACTCCTACGTCACTTACGCAGGCAGCCTGCACGAGAACGTGGAGAAGAGCCTGTACAAAGTGAAATCCACCATGTGCAACTGCGGCGTGACCACCATTCCCGACCTGCAGCGGGAGGCAAAGCTGACCGTGGTTTCCTCCACCAGCATTGTTGAGGGCGGCTACCATGATGTCACCCTGCGCAACACCACTTCTTCCAAGTAATCCGTAATAAAAATCTCCCGCGTGGCAATCCATGCGGGAGATTTTTAGCAGAAAATAAAATTTGATGGAACGAAAAAGTCCGGACAGCTTTCTGTCCGGACTTTTTCATTTTACGTGTTTTGCTCAGCGCTGTTTTGCCAAGCGCGTTTCCCGTTTCCGCTCCACGGAATCGCTGATTCTCTGGAAAAGTGTTTCCACGGTGGTCTGGAAAGGGTACACCAGCGACGCCAATGCAATCAGTACCAACCAACCGGTAAAGGAGGGGGCAGCCAGTGAGAAGAATCCCGGCACCAGAATCATGGCGGCAAAGGAACACACGGTCATGGAAATCAGCAGAACGGTCCGCATGGCGTTTAGCGGCCGCGCGGTATAATACAGAACACTCAAGCCGTTTACGGTCATCAGCACCACGCAGATGGTGGACAGCTCGCCGTTGGAAAGTCCGGTAGCATAGGTAAACAGCTCCGCATAGAGAATAATCATCACCGCGGTTAAGCCGCCCGGGCAGGCGCGGCGGAGTACGTTCAGCATGAACTTGCCTTTTACCAAGTCATGGTTTGGCTGCAAGGCGAGGAAGAACGACGGAACACCGATGGTCAATGCGGAAATCAGCGTCAGCTGAATGGGTACAAAGGGGTAGGGGACCACGGTGAACAAGGTAATCACCGCAAGGAAGAAGGAGAGAATGTTCTTCACCAGATAAAGGGCAGAGGCCCGCTGAATATTGTTGATGACCCGGCGCCCCTCCGCCACGACCATGGGAAGGGCGGCAAAGTCACTGTCCAACAGTACAAGCTGCGCCACCTGAGAGGCAGCCTCCGCGCCGGAGGCCATAGCGATGCCGCAATCTGCGTCTTTCAGCGCCAGAACGTCATTCACACCGTCACCGGTCATGGCAACCGTATGTCCCGCAGCCTGCAAGGCTTTCACAATCTGCTGTTTCTGGTTGGGCGCCACGCGGCCGAATACGGTGTATTCCCCGATGGCTTTGGCAATGTCCGCCTCGGTTTGCAGTTCTCGGGCATCGATCCATCGGTCGGCACCCTCAATGCCTGCCTGCACGGCGACGGCAGAAACGGTCACCGGATTGTCTCCGGAAATGACCTTAATGGCCACGCCTTGGGATTTGAAGTACTGAAACACTTCCGGTGCGTTTTCCCGAATGGGATTTTCCAGAACCACCAATGCCAAAGGCGTAGGTTCACCAAAAAATTTTCCGGTTTCCGCGCCGTCGCAAGCGGCAAGGAGCAGCACCCGGCAGCCGCTTTCCGTAAAGGGTGCGATGGTGTCGGACAAATCGGAAATATTCTCTCCCAGAATGTATTCCGGTGCGCCCACCAAATAGGTGCCATGCTCCGCAAAAGTAACGGAGCTCCATTTGGTGGCAGAGGTGAACGGCACGGAGCTTTCCGCTTTCCAACCGGGATTCTTAGAAAAAGCCTGCTGCAAAGTTCGGGCGGTGTCATTATCTGCAGGCAGGAAATTGTAAATGGCACCCAGAATTTCCTTCGGGTCTGCATCGGAAAGTGCAACCACTTCCCGGACGTGCATTTCCGGGCTGGTGATGGTGCCGGTTTTGTCTACGCACAGGGTGTCCACCCGCGCCAACGTTTCAATGGCATTCATTTCGTGAATCAATGTCCGATGATTGGCCAAACGCACCACGGAGACGGCCAATGCCACAGATGTGAGCAGGAACAGTCCCTCGGGAATCATGCCAATCAGGGCGGCATCCGTAGCGGATACGGACTGATTCAACGGCAATCCCTGCCGGAAATACATATTGTGGAACAGCAGAATGCTGATGGGAATCAACGCAATGCCGATGAACTGAATCAGACGGTCCAGAGAACGCATCATTTCGGATTTCTGCTTTTTCCCGCCGTCCAGTTTGGCGGCATGGGTCAGCCGGGCGGCATACGCGTCTGCGCCCACCTGCTCCAAACGGCAGCGGCATTGCCCGGCCAGTACAAAGCTACCGGACAGCAGGGTATCTCCGGCGGCTTTTGCGATGGCATCTGCCTCGCCGGTAATCAGACCCTCATTGACTTGCACCTCGCCGGAGAGCACCAGTGCGTCGGCGGGAATTTGATTGCCCGCACCCAACTGCACAATGTCTCCCCGCACCAAATCCCGGGGCGGAACCGGCTGCAGATTGCCGTCG
>CAJMMY010000155.1 GCA_905214605.1 uncultured bacterium
CCAGAGCCTTGTTCTTTGCCGGGCAGACGTTTGCGCAGGAGCCGCAGCCCTGGCAATCCAGAGGATCGACCTGCAGACGGTAAGTGTACTTCTCAAAGCCCTTGCCGATTGCCTTCTTGGTCTCGCAGCCTGCGGGAGCTGCCTTTGCCTCTTCCTCAGTGAACAGGAAGGGACGGATTGCTGCGTGGGGGCAGACCAGAGAGCACTGGTTGCAGCCAATGCAGTTTTCGGGAATCCATTTGGGAACATCGTTTGCGATGCCGCGTTTCTCGTACTTGGAGGTCTCCACGGGAGTTACGCCGTCAGCGTAAGGCAGGAACACGGACACGGGCAGAGTATCGCCGGCCTGGTTGTTCACGGGGATCTGAATCTCGCGGATGTAGTAAGGCAGGGACTCGTCCACAACCTTGACTTCGTCCTTCAGATCCTTCCAGCTTGCGGGCACGTCGATTGCCACAGCTGCGGTAGCGCCGCGGTCCACGGCGGAGCAGTTCATGTCAACAACCTTCTGGCCCTTCTTGGAGTAACGCTTGATGATAGCAGCCTTCATGTACTCGATTGCGTCTGCTGCGGGCAGAACGCCGGACAGATTGAAGAATGCGGACTGCAGCACGGTGTTGGTGCGGTTGCCCAGACCCAGCTCTGCAGCGATTTCGGTAGCGTCGATGGTGTAGAACTTAATGCCGCGCTCAGCAATGGTGCGTTTGACCTTGTTGGGCAGGTGCTCTTCCAGCTCTGCACCCTTCCAGGTGGTGTTCAGCAGGAAGGTGCCGCCGGGCTTGATTTCGGAAACGATGTCGAAATCCTTAATATAGGACTGCTTGTGGCAAGCCACGAAGTCAGCCATGGTGACGTAGTAAGCGCTGTGAATGGGCTCGTGGCCGAAACGCAGGTGGCTCTTGGTCACGCCGCCGGACTTCTTGGAGTCATACTCGAAGTAAGCCTGAGCGTACTGATCAGTGTTGTCGCCGATGATCTTGATGGAGTTCTTGTTGGCGCCCACGGTACCGTCGGAGCCCAGACCCCAGAACTTGCAGGAAATGATGCTCTTGCCGGCGGTGACGATGTTCTCGCCCACGGGCAGAGACAGGTTGGTCACGTCGTCCACAATACCCACGGTGAAGTGGTTCTTCTTGCCGGACTTCATGTTGTCGAACACAGCCTTCATCTGAGCAGGAGTGGTATCCTTGGAGCTCAGACCGTAACGGCCGCACAGCATCTTCAGGCCGTTGAACTTGCTCTCGGAGATCGCAGTGCAAACGTCCTCATACAGAGGCTCGCCCATAGCGCCGGGCTCTTTGGTGCGGTCCAGAACGGTCAGAATCTTGGTGGTAGCAGGAATTGCCTTGATCAGGTGCTTCATGCTGAAGGGGCGGTACAGGTGAACCTGAATGAAACCGACCTTCTCGCCCTTAGCGGTCAGGTAGTCCACAACTTCGGTCAGAGTATCGCACACGGAGCCCATAGCCACAACCACGCGGGTTGCATCGGGAGCGCCGTAGTAGTTGAACAGCTTGTAGTTCCGGCCGGTCAGCTTGTTGATTTCCTTCATGTAGCCTTCCACGATAGCGGGCAGCTCATTGTAAGCGGTGTTGCAAGCCTCGCGGGACTGGAAGAAGGTATCGGGGTTCTGCAGGGTGGAACGGATGGTGGGGTGCTCGGTGCTCAGAGCGTGATCTTTGAACTTCTGAACAGCGTCCCAATCCAGAATCTTACCCAGGTCTTCGTAATCCAGCACTTCGATCTTCTGCAGCTCGTGAGAGGTGCGGAAACCGTCAAAGAAGTGCATAAAGGGAATGCTGCCCTTGATAGCGGACAGATGCGCCACAGCAGCCAGGTCCATGCATTCCTGAACACTGGAAGAGCACAGCTGTGCAAAGCCGGTCTGACGGCATGCCATTGCGTCGGAGTGGTCACCGAAGATGGAGATGGAGTGCGTACCCACGGTACGAGCGGAAACGTGCATCACGCCGGGCAGCATGGAGCCGGCAATGCGGTACATCGGAGGGATCATCAGCATCAGACCCTGAGATGCAGTGTAGGTGGTAGCCAGAGAGCCGGTTTCCAGAGCGCCGTGCATAGCGCCGCAAGCGCCGGACTCAGCCTGCAGTTCCATCAGCTTGACCGGCTGACCGAACAGGTTTTTCTTGCCGTTTGCAGCCCACTCGTCCACATGGTCAGCCATGGGGCTGGAGGGGGTGATGGGGTAGATGGTAGCGACTTCCGTAAACGCGTAGGACACGTATGCGGCGGCTTCGTTACCGTCCATCGTTTTGAAGATTTTGTTCTTCTTCGCCATTATTGTCGTTCCTCCCAAAATAAGATAAGACACATACATCGAAATCGCGCCGGGAGCTTTCTCCGTTTTGCCCACAGCAGACGGACAAAACAACCAAAAATTCTCCCCGGATGCGACCTCGTACTGTAGAGATTTTACTCCGTAATCCCCAAAAAGTAAAGAGAAAAAAGCAAAAAATGCATGAAAAACACCAAAAAATTCACAATCAAATGTTTTAGCCTGCAATAACGTCCGCAGCAGAAACACAAAAATCAAGAAATTACGTAAAAAACAGACTTCCCTGCTGCAAATTTTCATTCTGGAACGTTTTTTGAATGTAATTCAGAACACGTTTTTTATCCCCGCTCCAAAGAGGCGCCAGCAGTGTTTTCTTGTCGCCGTCACCGGTAATGCGGTGAATGACCATAGACGGGGGCATTCTTGCAATGCAGCCCATGAGAATCCGGGTGTATTCTTCCAAGGTCAAAACGGAAACCGCCCCTTGTTCATACAGTGCCGCCAAGTCCGTGCCCCGGAGAATATGGAGCAAGTGAAACTTCACCCCGTCGGCGCCGCTGTGGGCGATATAGTCGGCAGTTTGCCACATTTCCTCCGCCGATTCTCCCGGCAAACCCAGAATTTGGTGGACAATCACTTCGATTCCCCGGACTTTCAGCGCCGTTACCGCCCGGTCAAAGCAGGATAGGTCGTAGCCCCGGCGAACAAACGCGGCGGTCTCCGGGTGAATGGTCTGCAATCCCAGCTCCACCCATACGGGCTTGACGGTATTCAGCTCCGCCAACAAATCCAGCACCGCTTCCCCCAGACAATCCGGACGGGTGGCAATGTCCAAAATAGAAATGTCCGGGCGGCGGAGCACCGGCTCATACAGTGCCCGCAGCCGGTCCACCGGAGCATAGGTATTGGTGAAACTCTGGAAATAGGCAATGTACCCCGGCTCGCCCTTGACTTTTGCGGCGACCCGCGCCTTTGCCCGGTTGATTTGAGCGTCTAAGCCGTCTCGGTCGGATTCGGCGAATTCGCCGGCGCCGGAGCAGAAAATACAGCCCCGGCTGCCCAAGGTGCCGTCTCGGTTGGGGCAGGTCATACCGCCGTCCAAAGACAGCTTATAGAATTT
>CAJMMY010000156.1 GCA_905214605.1 uncultured bacterium
GAAAAGGTATGGACATTGGCGGAACCGGTTGCCCGGGAAAACGGTGTGGAACTGTGGGACGTGGAATTTGTCAAAGAGGCCGGGACACAATATCTCCGGGTGTATATTGACAAGCCGGAGGGTATCTGCGTGCAGGATTGCGAGGCGGTCAGCCGCGCTCTGGACCCGATTCTGGACGAGGAAGACCCCATTCCCTGCAGCTATGTGTTTGAAGTGGCATCTGCCGGAATCGACCGGGAATTGAAACGCCCCTCGGATTTTGAAAAATTAATGGGCGGCAGGGTAAAAGTAAAACTGTACCAGCCGGTAGGCGGTCAGAAAAATTATGTTGGCGAGCTGACTGGCTATGAGCAGGGCGATGTGACTCTGACGGTGAACGGAAAAGAAGTGCTCCTGAAGAAACCGTCCGTGGCTCAGGTCAGATTATATGTGGAGATTTAACAGAGAAAAGGAAGGCAAAACATGAACGCAGAATTCTTTGAAGCAGTAGAAGATATCGAACGGGAAAAGGGAATTCCCAAAGAATATATGTTCGATAAAATTACCCAGGCCATGCTGGCCGCCTTCCGGAAGGACCACCCGGAATATGAGGGCGACGTGCGTGTGCTGCTGGACGAAAAGGGTAAGAAAATCCAGTTGATTGAGAACAAGACCGTGGTGGACGATGTTTACGAGCCCTATCAGGAAATCGACCTGGAAGAGGCAAGAAAAGTCGTGAAAAACGCACAGCTGGGCGATGTGATTTCCATTCCCGTGGAGCCGAAGAATTTCGGCCGTATCGCAGCGCAGGCTGCCAAGCAGGTGATCATTCAGGGCATCCGCGAGGCAGAGCGGGGCATGGTGTACGATGAATTCACTTCCAAGGAGCACGAGCTGCTCACCGGCGTGATTTCCAGAATCGACCCCCGTACCGGCGCAGCCTCCATTAAAATCAACTCCAATGCCGAGTTTACCGAGGCAATGCTGCTGCCCCAGGAGCGCATCAAAGGCGAAGAGCTCCATGAGGGCGACCGCATTAAGGTGTACGTGGTGGAAGTCCGCCGCTCTACCCGCGGTCCTCAGGTGCTGATTTCCCGTACTCATCCCGGCTTTGTGAAACGTCTGTTCGAGATGGAAGTGCCCGAAATTTTCGACGGCACCGTGGAAATCAAGTCCATTGCCCGCGAGGCAGGCAGCCGCACCAAGATGAGCGTGTGGTCCGCAGATGAGAACGTGGACCCCATCGGCGCTTGCGTGGGCGCACGGGGCGGCCGTGTGGCAAACATTGTCGAGGAGCTGAACGGCGAGAAAATCGACATCATCAAATACAGCGAGGAACCGGAAACCTACATTGCAGCTGCACTGGCTCCGGCAGATGTGGTCAGCGTGACCATGCTGGAGGACGGCCGCAGCTGCCGCGTGATTGTGCCGGACAGCCAGCTGTCTTTGGCAATCGGTAAGGAAGGCCAGAATGCCCGTCTGGCTGCAAAACTGACCGG
The DNA here is from genome assembly GCA_905214605.1 of uncultured bacterium. The sequence goes on from CAJMMY010000156.1 coordinate 1,479, forward strand.
CTACAAAATCGACATCAAGCCGGAAAGCCAGAGCGAATAAGCGAACGGAGGGAGTCGGGCATGAAGCAAAAGAAAATACCCATGCGGCAGTGTCTCGGCTGCCGTGAGATGAAACCGAAACAGAGTCTGGTGCGGGTGGTGCGCTCTCCCGAGGGCAATATCTCGCTGGACACCAAGGGCAAAGCCTCCGGGCGGGGCGCCTATGTGTGCCGGAACGGGGCATGCTTGCAGAAAGCGCGGAAGTCCAAGGCTCTGGAACGGGCATTTGAACTGGAAATTCCGGAAGAAATTTATACGCGTTTGACAGAAGAAATGGAGGCGGCGGAACATGGCGGATAAAGCACTGAACTACTTGGGCATTATGCGGAAGGCCGGCGCCTGCGCCGTGGGAGAAACCGATTGCGGCAGTGCCTGCCGCGGCGGAAAGGCAAAGGTACTGCTGGTGGCGGCAGATGCGTCCGAGAACGCAAAAAGCCGGGCCAGAGGCTTTGTTTACGGCCGGGGGATTCCCATGGTCATCCTGCCTTACGCAAAGATGGAGTTGGCAGGCCTGTTGGGCCGGGGCGCCACCTCTATGATTGCTGTGACTGATTTGGGCCTGGCAGAGGCATTTCTGAAGGCTCTGGCTGCCGGCGGCGTGGCCGAATATGTGGAGGCCGCCAATCAGCTGGCCGAGAAATTGGCAGCGGAAAAGCAGCGGAAAAAGGAACAGCGGAATCATCAACAGAATAAACGGTTCGGGAAGAGGAGGAATCAAACTTGAGTGCATTGGAAAAATACAGAGTTCACGAAGTGGCAAAGGACTTCAAGACCACGTCAAAGGAGATTACCCAGATTCTGACGGATTATGCAACCACACCCAAAAACCATATGCAGGTGCTGGAAACGCCGGAATTGGACGTGATTTTTGAGTACCTGACCCAGCATAACCAGATGGAGAGTTTGGAAGACCTATACAAAACCCCCCCGAAACCGAAAGAGAAAAAGAAGAAAGCGGAGGCGCCCGCAGCGGGTACCCCGGCGGAGGAACAGCCTGTGAAAGAAGAGAAAAAAGAAACCACCCAGAAAACCGAATCCAAAGCGGCTGCGCCCTCTCAGGAACACAAACAGCCGGAAAAACCCCATGTTTCCAAGAAAGTGCCCGAGAAACGCATTGTGGATACCCGCGGCGCAACCGGTGCTACCAATATTGATAAGTTCAACGAGAAATACGATGATATGGCCGGCGATAAGGCAGACCGTATGCGCCGGGGCAAGGAGAAAATCGGCGGCAACAAGAACCGTCAGCGTCAGGGCAACCCCTCCAACAAGCGCAAGCAGGAGGAGCGGGACCGGATGCAGAAACTGCAGCTGGAAATCGCACGGAAAGCACAGACCAAGGTCTCCATTCCCGACGAAATTGCTGTGGGCGAGCTGGCAAGCCGCATGAAGAAGAGCGCCTCCGAAGTGGTAAAGCAGCTGATTAAGCTGGGCGTCTTTGCCTCCGTTTCCGACGTGATTGACTACGATACCGCCGCTCTGGTGGCCATGGAAATGGGCTGCAAGGTGGAAAAAGAAGTCATTGTCACCGTGGAAGACCGTCTGATTGACGACAGCGAGGACAAGGAAGAAGATCTGGTCTCCCGGGCACCCGTTGTGGTGGTGATGGGTCACGTTGACCACGGCAAGACCTCTCTGCTGGACTATATCCGGAACGCACACGTTGCCTCCGGCGAGGCCGGCGGCATTACCCAGGCCATCGGCGCTTACACCGTGGACGTCCACGGCAGCCCCATTACCTTCCTGGATACCCCGGGCCATGAGGCATTTACCTCCATGCGTGCCCGCGGCGCAATGGTCACGGATATTGCCATTCTGGTGGTGGCAGCAGACGACGGCATTATGCCCCAGACTGTGGAGTCCATCAACCATGCAAAGGCAGCCGGAATT
>CAJMMY010000157.1 GCA_905214605.1 uncultured bacterium
GCTGTTGGGCGGATTTCTGCTGCTCTTCTCCTCTTGGCAAAAGTACATCGTCTACGAAAAAGGCGAAGTACATCTGAACACTCCTTGGACGCCGTGGAATCCCGATACCGGTACCGACGGCGAATCTGCGGACCGGCCGAAGGTCAACGCGGAGCTGGTGCTGGACGGCTACGATTTCAGCCACGTGGAAACCGACGCCGGCAACGGTGTCACCGCCATGAAGGCGGTGTACGTTCCTGCAACGGGGATTTCCGAAAGCGCTTTTGCCGCATACACGGACAAGATGAGCAGCATTGGCGCCAATGCTCTGGTGCTGCAGGTCAAGCCGGAAAGCGGTCAGCTGGTGTATGAATCCAAAACCGAAATGGCCACCGGTTACGGGCTCAACGGCTCCTTTGACCTGAAAAAACAGGTTCAGACGCTGAAAGAGCAGGACATTTATCTGGTGGCGGAGCTGTGCTGCTGCATTGATGCCCGTTTGGCGGAGCGCAACCAGACCGTTGCCCTGCGCAATGCAGACGGCAGTATGTGCCAGAATGAATACGGCACCTGTCTGGACCCCTACAACACCGGTCTGCGGCAGTATCTGTCCGGATTGGCGCTGGAGCTGGCAGATATGGGATTTGATGAGATTCTGCTCAGCTATGTGACCCACCCCGCCGGAGAGGGCATTGTGTACACAGAGAGCATGACCACTCCGCCGGACGCCGTTTCCGCGGTATCCAGTTTCAGCTATTACATGGAACAGCGGGTGGGCAGCGCAGTCAAGCTTTCTCTCCGCTGCGCGCCGGACGCGCTGCATAACGGCACCGCCGACAACGGTCAGGATATGAGCTTTTTGTATCGGGTGTTTGACCGGGTGTACTGCGCCAGCGATGCAAATGCTTACAGCAGCGATTTGAATTACGCGGAATCCTATATGACCGACGCCAATGCCGCGCGATTTGTACCCGTGGGATATACCCCGATGGGCGACAGCAGCTGGCTGTACGTCAGTTAATTCCAAAACCACAAAAAGCACCCGGGCGGGTGCTTTTTGATTTTATGAAAGGAGGTCTCCCCTTGCGGCAGCCCCATTCCCTTTTTTCTCCCACCCGGTGGATCTCCCGGCTGGGATTGCTCTGCGTGGGCGGAGCCTTTCTTCATTGGAATCTGACCACGCAATACAGTTTTCCCGGTCGATTGGCGGCGCTTGTGAGCGTTTTGCTATTCGTAACGATTTGTCTGCGGTTCGTTCCCCGCTGGATGGCATCCTGGCGGTTGGAAGGCAGTTTTCGGGAGCCTGCTGTTTCCACCGAAGAGCCCCCGTTCATGGGTCCCATGATTTTTGCCGGCTTTCTGCTGTTTGACCTGATGATTCTCTTTCTGGTGGATTGCATCAACCAATTCACCGGCATGGAGGGCACCTTTGCGCAACGGCTGCAATTCTGGACCTGCACGGACAGCCAGCACTATCTGGACATCGCCCGGGACTGGTATTTGTCCGTAGGACCTATGGACCGTTTGGTGCAGCTGGTCTTTCTCCCCGGCTATCCTTTAGCCATTCGTCTGATGGCGCGCTTGATTCCGAACCCGCTGACAGCCGCTATGACCCTTTCCGGGTGCTCTTTTGCCGCAGCGGGCTGGCTGCTGTATCGTCTGCTCCGGTTGGACTTGTCTCACCGGGACGCCTTGTTTGGAACGTGTGTCCTGTGTCTGCTCCCCGGTGCGTTCTTTTTCGCCGCCCCCATGAGCGAAAGTCTGTTTTTGCTGCTGTGCGTCGGGTGTATGTATCTGACCCGCCGGGAGCATTGGTTCTTGGGCTGTCTGTTGGGCGGATATGCCGCGTTCACCCGCTCCCCGGGCATTTTACTGGTGGTTCCGCTGTGCATGGAATGGGTCGCACAGACGCGAACCCTTGGCTGCACTCCCGGGCAGCGCCGAAAAGCAGCTTGTCTCCTGCTGATTCCCGCAGGCTTTGCCGCGTACTGCTTTGTCAATTACAAGGTTTCCGGCAATCCCTTTCAGTTCATGATTTACCAGAGCGCCCATTGGCATCAGGGCTTGGGTTGGTTTTGGAATACCGCCGCTTACCAGACGGAACATGCCCTTAGCTGCATTTCAGAAAGCCCGGAACGGCTTTTGGGGCTTTGGCTTCCCAATCTGATTTGGAGTTTCGGCAGCCTATGCCTGATGATTCCCGCCTGCAAACGGCTGCGCCCCAGTGAAACGGCATGGTTCATCGCTTACTTTGCCGTAACCATCGGCGCCACATGGCTGTTGAGCGCGCCCCGGTATCTGGTGTCTTTTTATCCCCTTTCCAAGGCATTGGCGGTGACGGTTCGCTCCGGAAAGGGTCGATATTTCACCGTTCTGCTGTGCTTGATTCTTTCCGGACTGTATTTGTGCGCTTTCGTTCTGCGTTGGCAGGTTTGGTAAAAAAATCCAGATGGTTCCCATTCGAAACCATCTGGATTTTTTCATTTCCGTATATTTTTCTGGTAAATCACACCCAGACCCAGCAACAGCAGGTCATCTTCCAACAGAATTTCATGGGTGCAGTGGCGCATAATCACCGGTGCCAAGCCGCCGGTGCCAATCACCGTGGCTTTTTGTCCCAATTCTTTTTCCACCCGGTCAATCATACCGTCAATCATGCAAGCCGTTCCATACACAGCGCCGGATTTCATACATTCGTCCGTATTCCGACCAATCACCTTGCCGGGATTGTGCAAGTCAATTTTCGGCAGTTGGCTGGTGCCGGAATTCAGCGCGTTCAGGCTCAGATTCACACCCGCCATAATGGCACCGCCCAGAAATCCGCCCTTTTCATCCAGCACAGAAACCGTCGTTGCCGTACCCATATCAATCAGAATCAGCGGCGGTTTGTGCTTGTGCAGCGCCGCCACGGCGCCCACCACCAGATCCGCACCCAGAGAGCCCGGGTCGTCAATGCGGATATTCAGACCCGTTTTCACACCGGGACCCACCACCAGTGCATCGCAGCCGGTTACCAATTTGATGGCGCTTTTCAGAACACCCGTCAGCTGCGGCACTACGGAAGAAATAATGGCGCCGTCATAATGCTCGTGGTCCATGCCCGTCAGCTGCATCAGCTGATGCATCAGCACTGCATATTCCGAATCCGTCCGTCCGATGTTCGTCTGCAGACGGTACATATTTTTTGTTTCCAGTCCGTCCAGCGTACCCACGCATACATGGGTATTGCCGATATCAACTGCCATAATCATAGCCGGTCACCTCAGTTTCACAAGTAGTATCATTGTACCCGCTTTTCCCTCTTTTTTCAACTAAAAAACCAACAAGACCCCGGGAGTTTTTTCAAAGCTGCGGAAAAGGAATTGACAACGCAATATGGATATGCTAAACTGCCT
>CAJMMY010000158.1 GCA_905214605.1 uncultured bacterium
AAAACCCACCACCCGGTGATTGTGAATGTGCTGCTGATTACTTTTCTTCAGCGGTTTGCCCTGTTTTTGTCTACCTATTTCGTGTACCGGGCCTTTGGACTTTCCGAGGTTCCCATGATGACCATTTTACTGCTGCAGGCAACGATTTCCGTGGCGGTGGATATGCTCCCCCTGCCCGGCGGCATGGGCATCAGTGAAAAGCTGTTTCTTACCATTTTTCTCCCGGTATTCGGGGCAAAATTACTGCTGCCCGGTATGATTCTCAGCCGCGGCTTGAGCTATTATACGGAGCTGCTGCTGAGTGCCGCGCTGACCGTAGTCGCCCATTTTACCTTGGGCAGAGGCAACGGCAAGGAACGGGCAGGCTGATGAAAACTTGATGAAACCCTGTCGCTCCGGGAATTGAACCACCGGTTCAATGACAATTCCGGCGGGGCAGTGTATGATACAAACAGAAACGAAAATAACGAATGAGGGAGGAACTCAACCATGAATTTGAAAGACGCATTCCGGTTTCAGAATCAGCTCCAGAGCCTGATGAGCGAGGCAGAGGGCATTTTGTTGGACGACCGGAACATTACGGAAGTGAAAGTGACGGCATTGCATAAAAAAGTCATGCCGGAGAAAGAAAATGAAACCACTGTGGAGATTCCGCCCAGTGAATATGCCGATCGCATCAACCAGGTGGCAGCATTTTTGCTGTATTTGCTGGCAGAGCGGGAGAAACTGTCCAAAGCCATTCGCGTTGCCAAAGAGCGGCAGAGCATTGACATGGATAGCGAAGTCAGCTTGAACAGTCAGCGGCAGGCGATTGCAAGCGTATTTCGGCACATGGTGGACCTGCGGAGTTCGGAAAAGCTGCTGACCGGCGGGGCAACCGGTTATCGGTTTAATGCCGACGGAAATCAGGTTTCCTATCTCTGCGATGCCAAACGGGTGACAACCATCAACTATGACCGGAATCATGTGCGTTCCTATCTGAAACAGTTGACGGAGCAGTCAGACCGCATCAGCACGGAGCTGGATCGGTGTCTGATCAATTCCACGGTGGAGTATGAGGCACCCTTTGATGTGAACGACAGCTTTGCCACGGTATTTGATGATTTCGTAGAGCATCTGGCGGACAAAGGCTGATGCCTATGCCGGTTCTCCGGGGTACAGCAGAGGCGGAAACTGTGGAAATCGGTTCAGGTGCAGATGAACTATAACGCTGCACATTTGCGATTTTTGATCGAAAAAGCTCATATACAACATATGTTGACAGATTAAGGGATCGTTCTTCGATTTCCTCAGCGCCAGACGTTTTTTCAATCATACCGGCTTTCGAACTGCGCAACCTCATAAAACAGCATCTTACGTTTCCCTTTTTTCTCTCGGCTCAATGAAAATTTGGGTCGTTGGCTCGCTGTAGCCATTACACAATTTGACAGAGCGGCGCCATGCTCCCCATGCTGCCGGGCAAAATTTGCCCGGTAAAGGGAGGGGCGGTGCCAATCGAAAAGGTGAAAGCAGGATTCGTTTTCTGCTGTATCCCGGAGAACCGGACCATAAAATAAAACGGAGCAGCAGGTTTTCGCCTGCTGCTCTATTGCTGTAAGATTCAATTTCGGTTGTGTAGACACAAGAATTTCGTTCATAGGAACGTCCAACAGGACGCTCAGCGCATACAGATTATCCACTGAGGGCAGACATTTTCCCCACTGCCATTTGTAGATGGCTTGGGGGTCGTCAAATCCGAAGAAGGTCTGGAGCTGCTTGACGCTCAGCCCCCGTTCTTTTCGCAGCCGCACAATGTTCTGTCCGGTTGCCGTCAGGTCAATGGTGGGATACAGACACATGGTCATCGCCTCCGTATTGAAATTTTCCCAGCGGGACATTACAGAATAGCGGAGCGCGTCGGAAAAAGCAAGTATTTTTTTCGGAATGTAATGAGAATGTTAGAGTGGGAGGAAACCGCACATGGAGAAAATGATTCCGCTGAATAAGCAGAGTAAAAAAGCGCAGAAACGGTATTATGCCCGGCAGCGCGGCTCGTGGCATGACGTCAACCCGGTGACAAAAGTTGTGCCCAACCAGAAGGCTTATGACCGAAACCGCGCGAAACGAAATGCACTGCGGGAAGGGGAGTAGGTTTTGGGAAAGGAAATTTGCCTTTGGGTGGAATTATGCTTTTTAGGCGGTTTCGCAAGGAGAATTTTATATACGCATCGCCGGAAGAAGTTTTCTTGTTTGATAAGGGAAACTGATGTATAGTATAATCATTCAAAAGAGGGATAATGGATTGACGTTTTAAGGAGTACTTATGGATGCACGAAAACAACTGATTATCATAAAAGGAAGAGACCAGACAGATACAGTTGCAAGTTTCTGGTTTCATGACGAAAAATGCGATGTCGTGTATACCGGTATGCCCGATAAGACGTATACTTTCCGGAGCTGTAATGTGGAACTCCTGCCGCTGCAAAAGAGAATTGACCCAACAAAGGTGATTGTCTCAATCAATGGACAAGCGGTGCATGAAATTGATGAGATTTTGGATTTTGGCTCATATTATCGGATTGTTCGGAATGGAAAGAAAGATTTGTCATTCCGTAGAAATGAGATACAGTTTCAACAGAATTGCTTGGCAGATGGAAACAATGAGGAAATTTTCCGGTATTTTAAAGAAACTGCCGGGGCAATTAGTTTGGTGACGGAAAACGGCACCAATATTCTGGGGATGCAATATGATCGGATTCAGAAAATCAGCAATGAAACGGTATTGTCGAGTTATCTTGCGCCGCAAAAAGAAACCACAGCGCCACAGAGTCCGGAAACGATTATCTATCCATTTGGATTGAACCAAAGTCAGAAATTGGCGGTAGAACGGGCACTTTCCTCTAAAATCAGTATTATTCAGGGACCGCCGGGAACGGGAAAGACACAGACAATTTTGAATATCATTGCCAATGTTGTCCGAAATGGAAAAACCGTGGCGGTCGTCTCCAACAACAATGCGGCAACACGTAATGTCGCGGAAAAATTGGAAAAGAAAAAGGCTGCGTTTTTAACTGCATTCCTGGGCAGCTCGACCAACAAGCAAAAATTTCTTGTTGGACAAACCGGAGAATATCCGGACATGAGTGATTGGGAAATGCCGCCGGAGGAACGGCAGCAATTAGATAAAGAAACAACACTGCTTGCGCAAGAGCTGAATGAAATGCTCAATGCCAAGAATCGCATTGCGGAAATTGAACAGGAACTTTTGCAGTTAACTCCGGAACAGCACTACTTTACGGAGTACTACGAAACCTG
>CAJMMY010000159.1 GCA_905214605.1 uncultured bacterium
CCTTTGCAGGACCGCCGGAAGACCAGCCTGCCAATGCGTTGGCGCAGTCAATGAAGAAGTTGGAAATGCCCGTCCGCTCCAGAAATGCACCGAAAATGACGAACACCACAATGTATTTTGCGCACACGTTCACGGGGGTGGACATCACGCCGGAGGTGCCGTAAAACAGGGTATACACCACGCGCTGCAGGTTCTGACCGCTGGCAAAGGTATACACCAGCAGCGCACCCACCACGCACAGAATGGGCAAGCCCACGCACCGGCGGCACAGCTCCATCAGAGACAGAACGCCCACAATGCCAATCACGGTGAACATCGGCGTCATACGAGAGGCGCTGGTAATGACCTTAACCAGTGTGTCGTAGTTCAGACAATAGTAGAAAAATGCACCGGCGCCCAGCACCATGATGACAATGTCATACCACGGCAGCGTATTGGGGTGCACATGTTTTTTCGAAATGGGATAATTCAGATATCCGATGATGATAATAAAGCCCAGAAATGCGGTCAAACGCACTTCGATGCCCGCCTTGCTGAACAGCGTGGACAAAATGCAGTACAGCGCAAAGGCAGCGGTGATGAACATGACCACCAGCTTGGGGGTGCCTTCCCAGATACGGGTATTGGACTCCTTATCATATTTTTTCATAACCGCCTCGACGTCTTTGCTGACATCGCCGTGTTCGTCCATCTCCGGCGCCTGCTGCGGCTCGATACGGTCTTCTTTCTTCTTAAACATCCAGATCCTCCTAACCACGATGCTATGGGGGATACCATCGCTAAAATATCAAAGGCTACGGCGTTTTCAGAAAAAACGCCGTAGTCTTTCAAGCAAATTTGAAATTGGCGGCTCAGGCCGTTGCAACATCAAGGCCCTTTTCTGCAAAGTACTTTGCAGCGCCGGGGTGATACGGCACACTGGTCATAGAGGCAGCAAACTCAACGCTGCACTCTGCGCCCTTTGCGTGGCTGGTGCTGATGGTATCCAGATTTTCAAAAACGGTGGAAACGAAGGTGTAAATTGCATCTTCGGACACATCATTCGATGCGATGATAACAGATGCCACAGCCACAGTGGTCACATCGGTGGGAGTGCCGTACACATCGGCAGTGATGGTAGCCTCCTGATAGTAAGGGGAGGTTGCAATCAGGTCTGCAACGTGCTCATCGTCCAGGCTGACCAGGTACACATCGTTGGTTGCAGCCAGAGAAGACACTGCGTTGGTGGGAGCACCGGCAACAATGAAGGCTGCGTCGATTTTGCCGTCCTGCAGGCTTTCCACGCTGTCGCCAAAGCTCTGGTACACGGGCTTAATGTCGTCCTGCGTCAGACCGTAAGCGCCCAGAACGTCCAGTGCGTTGAAGTACACGCCGGAGCCTGCTGCGCCGATGGACACATTCTTGCCTGCCAAATCGGCAACCGTTTTGATATCGGGATCCAGAGTTACAATCTGAACCTGCTCCATATACATAGCCGCAACCACGGAGAAATCCTTCATGGACTTGTCAAACAGGTTGGTGCCGGTGTAAGCATAAGTCATAACGTCGGACTGCACAAAGCCCAGCTGAACCTGACCTGCCTCGATATCCTCCACGTTTGCCTGAGAGCCGCCGGAAGTCACAGCCGTGATGTCCAAATCGGTCTCATTGGAAACGTACTGAGACAGTACGCCGCCGAAAGCGTAGTAGGTGCCGGTTTCGCCGCCGGTGCCGAAGGTCAGCTTCGTGGAATCGCCGTTTCCACCGCCGCAAGCGCTCAGAGCCAGTGCCATAGACAGGGACAGTGCTCCTGCAAGAATCTTGCTCATTTTTTTCATTTTCGAGTCCTCCTGTTTTTTATCTTCAAAAAACGTATTAAACGAATGGAAATAGTATATAGTTTTTTTCGGAAAAAATCAAGTGTATTTTGCAGCGAGACGAAAAAAATATTGCATAAATATAAGGTTCTGTGTGCATGAAATGCAGCGCCCCGCCTTGTTTTTCACCATTGGAGACGAATCGCACAATTCCAGTCAAAATGCAAGTTCAAAGTTGTGAAGTATGCATAAGATTTTCCACAGTAAAGCGAAAGAAAGTTTGTGAAAACATCTGCACAAGTCCCAATCCGCGAAAATTTTTTAATCATTTTCTCAACGGAAACACAATCCCGATTTTTCCGCTTTTTTGCACTTTTTTACGGGCATTTTTCAAAAATGCCGCCGTTCTTCTCATTTGAAAAAATCCACCGCCTTTTCAAAAAATACGACATATTTCACAAAACGACCCCCTTTTTATGTGTTAAAATAATAATTAAATTTACAAATCGCACAAAATGGTCTATGATAAACTTACGATTTGATTGAACTCGCGAAATTCTGAAAGGTAGGTTATACAAATGGGCTTTTTAACGGGAAAAACAGCAATCATCACCGGCGGCGGACGTGCCGTTTTGGAAAGCGGCAGACCCGGCTCCATCGGCTACGGTATTGCAACCGCTTATGCTAAGGAAGGCTGCAACCTGGTTCTGACTGGACGGAATATGGAAAAACTGGAAGGCGCAAAGGAAGAGCTGGAGCGTCTGTACGGCATTGAAGTTCTGCCCCTGCAGGCTGACGTTGAGGCCGGCAAAAATAACGAAGAGCTGATTACCGAAGTGGTCATGAAAGCACATGAGAAGTTCGGCGACATTCAGGTTCTGATTAACAACGCGCAGGCATCTGCCTCCGGCGTTCCTCTGGCAGACCACTCCACCGAGCAGTTTGACTTGGCTCTGTACTCCGGTCTGTACGCTGCATTCTACTATATGAAGGCTTGCTACCCCTTCTTGGCGATCAGCAAGGGCACGGTTATCAACTTTGCCTCCGGCGCAGGCTTGTTCGGCAACTACGGTCAGTGCGCATACGCCGCCGCTAAGGAAGGTATCCGCGGTCTGTCCCGTGTGGCAGCAACCGAATGGGGCAAAGACGGCATCAACGTGAACATCATCTGCCCGCTGGCATGGACCTGCCAGCTGGAGAAGTTCCAGAGAGACTTCCCCGATGCATTCACCGCAAACGTCCGTATGCCGCCCGCAGGCCACTATGCAGACCCCGAAACCGAAATTGGCCGCGTCTGCGTCCAGTTGGTACACCCCGACTTTAAGTACATGAACGGCGAAACCCTGACGCTGGAAGGCGGCATGGGTCTGCGTCCGTAAGTTGACAGTCCACCTCCTAAGACTTGGAAACTCCGGAAACGGTTCTCGGAACCGTTCCCGGAGTTTCTTTTTTATTGCAGCAGCAGTGCAATCCATTCCCGCAATCG
>CAJMMY010000160.1 GCA_905214605.1 uncultured bacterium
TTATTGCGCGATCCAGCGAGGCTATGATCCCGATAAGCCCAGAAACCTTGCAAAATCCGTCACGGTGGAATAATTGAGACAGTTGAATCTAAGAAATGAAATAAAGAGAGGAATCAAAAGGCTATGGCGAAGTTTGTATTTGTAACAGGCGGCGTGGTATCCGGTCTGGGTAAGGGCATTTGCGCCGCATCTCTGGGCCGGCTGCTGAAGCAGCGCGGATTGAACGTAATCAACCAGAAGTTCGATCCCTATTATAACGTGGACCCCGGCACCATGAGCCCGTACCAGCACGGCGAAGTGTTCGTCACCGATGACGGCGCGGAAACGGATTTGGATTTGGGCCACTACGAGCGTTTCACCAATGTGAGCCTGACCGGCAAGTCCAGCGTCAGCTCCGGCAGAGTGATCTGGGAAGTTCTGAACCGGGAGCGCCGGGGCGATTATCTGGGCGCAACCATTCAGATTATTCCTCACGTAACCGATGAAATCAAGCGCCGCATTTATGCCGTGCCTGAGGCAGACACCGACGTGGTGATTTGCGAAATCGGCGGCACCGTGGGCGATATTGAATCTCAGCCGTTCCTGGAGGCCATTCGTCAGGTGGCGCAGGAGCAGGGCAAAGAGAACGTGATGTTCATTCACGTGCCCCTGCTGGTGACCATTCCCGGTACCGGCGAGCTGAAGAGCAAACCGGTGCAGCACTCCGTGAAGGAGCTGCAGGGCTTCGGCATTCAGCCGGACGTTCTGGTTTGCCGTACCGATGTGCCCATGACCCAGGAAATCAAGCGGAAAATCGCGCTGTTCTGCAACATGGCACCCCAGTGCGTGATTCCCAACACCACCGCTCGTACGCTGTACGAAGTGCCCCTGCTGATGGCAAAAGAGGGCCTGGATACCGTGGTGTGCAACCGTCTGGGCTTTGAAACCAAGGAACCCGATCTGACTGCATGGAGCGCCATGGTGGAGCGCACCCTGAACGCAAGCAAGGACGTAACCATTGCGCTGGTGGGTAAGTACACCCAGCTGCATGACGCATATCTGTCCGTTGTGGAGGCTCTGAACCACGGCGGTACGGAAAACGACGCCAACGTGCATATCCGTTGGGTGGATTCCGAAACCGTCACCGATGCCAACGTGGCTGAAAAGCTGGCCGGTGTGGACGGCGTTCTGGTGCCCGGCGGCTTTGGCGACCGGGGCATTGAGGGTATGATTTCCTCCATTCAGTATGCCCGGGAAAACAAGGTGCCGTTCTTCGGCATCTGTCTGGGTATGCAGATGAGCGTTGTGGAGTATGCCCGCCACGTGGCAGGTCTGGAAGACGCACATTCTGCCGAGTTCGTCATCAACGGCGAGCACAAGGTCATCGACCTGATGGCAGACCAGGTGGGCATCACCGAAATGGGCGGCACCATGCGTCTGGGCAAGTATCCCTGCGTGTTGGACGCAAACAGCTTTTCCGCAAAGGCATACGGCACCACCGAAATTTCCGAGCGTCATCGTCATCGTTACGAGTTCTCCAATGCTTACCGTGAGATTCTCACCGAGAAGGGTCTGCAGCTGGCAGGCGTCTCCCCCGATAAGCGTCTGGTGGAAATCGTTGAGATTCCCGAGCACCCCTGGTTTGTGGGCGTGCAGTTCCACCCCGAGTTCAAGAGCCGTCCCAACAAGGCTCACCCCCTGTTCCGCGACTTCATCGCGGCTGCTGTGAAAAGGAGCGAAAGCAAATGAGCAAGGATATGTACGAAAGCCCTCTGAGCGCCCGGTATGCAAGCAAAGAAATGAAACACATCTTCTCTGACGATGTGAAGTTCTCCACTTGGCGCAAGCTGTGGATTGCACTGGCAGAGGCAGAGAAAGAACTGGGCATTGATATTCGTCAGGAACAGATTGACGATATGAAGGCGCACATTTACGATATTGACTATGCAAAGGCTGCGGAGTACGAGTCTCAGCTGCGCCACGATGTTATGGCGCATGTGCACACCTACGGTGATTGCTGCCCCAGCGCAAAGGGCATCATTCATCTGGGCGCTACCAGCTGCTACGTGGGCGATAACGCAGAGCTGATTCGCATGCGGGACGCCATGGACCGCATTGAGGTTCTGTTGGTGAACACCATCAAGGCGCTGAGCGACTTTGCAGAGGAATATAAGGCACTGCCCACACTGGCATATACCCATTTCCAGGCAGCACAGCCCACCACCTTGGGCAAGCGGGCTTGCCTGTGGATTCAGGACCTGCTCAGCGACTTGGAAAATCTGGAGTTCCAGAAGAACAAGCTGAAACTGCTGGGCTGCCGCGGCGCAACCGGCACCTGCGCAAGCTTTTTGGAGCTGTTTGAGGGCGACGTGGAAAAGACCCAGAAATTGGAGAAAATCATCTGCAATAAGATGGGCTTTGACGGCGCTTACCCCGTTTCCGGTCAGACCAACTCCCGGAAAGTGGATTATGATATTGTTTCCGTGCTCTCCGGCATTTGCCAGAGCGCAACGAAATTCTCCAATGACATTCGTCTGATGAGCCATCTGAAAGAGGTGGACGAGCCCTTTACGGATAAGCAGATCGGCTCTTCCGCCATGGCTTATAAGCGGAACCCCATGCGCTCCGAACGGATTGCATCTTTGTCCCGCTACGTGATCAGCGATGTCATCAACCCCGCATTCACCGCTGCCGGTCAGTGGTTTGAGCGGACGTTGGACGACTCTGCAAACCGCCGTCTGAGCGTGCCGGAGGCATTTTTGGCAACCGACGGTGTGCTGACGCTGTACATCAACGTGATTCGCGGTCTGCGGGTGTACCCGGCTGTGATTAAAAAGCATCTGGACGCTGAAATGCCGTTCATGGTCACCGAGAACATTATGATGTACTGCGTGACCCACAAGGGCGGCGACCGTCAGGAGCTCCATGAGCATATCCGGCAGCATTCCGTGGCAGCCGGCATCAATATCAAGCAGAACGGCGCAGAAAATGATTTGTACGACCGGATTCTGGCGGACCCCATCTTCGGCCTGAGCAAAGAGGAGCTGGAGTTCATCGTGTCCGAGGGTCGGATTACCGGTCTGGCACAGAAACAGACGGAAGATTTCCTTGCCGACTATGTGCAGCCGGTATTGGCAAAATACGGTGCAGAACTGGGCGCCGAAGCCACTGTGAACGTATAAGGAGGAACAGATTATGCTGACAGCAATTGTTGGAATTAACTGGGGCGATGAGGGCAAGGGCCGCATGGTGGACTACCTCACCCAACAATATG
>CAJMMY010000161.1 GCA_905214605.1 uncultured bacterium
TTCGGCTTGGCCGAACCTTTTTTATATTTACAGCTGCTTTTTCAGATTCACCATTTCGATGGCGCTCAATGCGCAATCATAGCCCTTATTTCCGGCCTTGGAGCCAGCCCGCTCAATGGCCTGCTCGATGTTCTCCGTGGTAATCACGCCAAACAGCACCGGCACACCGGTCTGCATGCTGACCTGAGCAATGCCCTTGGCAACCTCATTGCACACCAGCTCATAGTGACTGGTGGAACCGCGAATCACCGCACCTACGCAAATCACTGCGTCATACTTTCCGCTTTCTGCCATCTGTTTGGCCACAATAGGCAATTCAAATGCGCCCGGCACCCACGCAGCGGTGATGTCTTCCTCCGTCACACCGTGACGCACCAGACCGTCCACCGCGCCGTCCAACAGTTTCTGCACAATAAAACTATTGAATCGAGAGGCCACAATGCCCACTTTCATGCCCTCGGCAACAACTTTTCCTTCCAATACTCGAATGCTCATGGATCGTTCCTCCGTTTAATTTTCTTAATATCTCCGGGCAAAAATATGGCCCATACGTTCCTGTTTCGTTCTCAAATAAAAGCGGTCGTCATTCTGTGCCTCCATTTCAATCGGCACCCGCTCCACGATTTCCAGTCCGAATCCGCTCAGACCGTAAATTTTTTCCGGGTTGTTGGTCAGCAGCCGCAGCTCCTTTACCCCCAGATTCCGGAGAATCTGCGCGCCAATCCAGTATTCCCGCAGGTCTGCCGCAAAGCCCAGTTTCAAGTTGGCATCTACGGTATCGTAGCCCTGCTCCTGCAGTTCGTAAGCCTTCAGCTTGTTAATCAAGCCGATGCCCCGGCCCTCCTGACGCATATACAGCAGAATGCCCCGGCCTTCCTGCTCAATCATCTGCATGGCGGTTTCCAGCTGCTGACCGCAATCACAGCGCTTGGAACCGAAAATATCTCCGGTCAGACACTCGGAATGCACCCGGCACAGCACGTTTTTGCCGTCGCCGATTTCGCCTTTCACCAAGGCCACATGGCTCTGTCCGGTCAGGTCGTCGGTAAATCCGAAAATACGGAACTCGCCGTATTTTGTGGGCAGCTTTGCCTCCGCCTCCCGAATGACATGCTGGTCATGGAGTCTGCAATAGTCCTGCAAATCCTTAATAGTAATGACCTTCATGCCCCATTTTTCCGCATTTTCCAACAGCTCCGTGGTGCGCATCATGGTGCCGTCTTCCCGCATGATTTCGCAGCACAGACCACATTCTTCCAGACCTGCCAACCGACACAAGTCAACGGTTGCCTCGGTATGTCCGTTCCGTTTCAGAACGCCGCCTTTCCGCGCCGTCAGCGGAAATACATGACCGGGGCGGCGGAAATCTTCCGGTTTGGAGGTGGGGTCCACAATCTTCCGGCAGGTGTAGCCCCGCTCCTCTGCGGAGATACCCGTGGTGGTGTCCACATGGTCCACAGACACGGTAAATGCCGTGCAGTGATTATCCGTATTCACCTTCACCATCTGCTCAAATCCCAGACGGGTTGCCAGAGCCTCCGACATCGGCGTGCAAATCAATCCCTTGGCATGGGTTGCCATGAAGTTCACGTTTTCCGTGGTGGCAAACTGTGCCGCACAAATCATATCCCCTTCGTTTTCACGGTCCGGGTCATCAATGCAGAGAATAATTTTTCCCGCCCGCAGCTCGTCCAGAATTTCTTCTACCGTTGCAAATTCCATAATTATTTTCCTTCTTTCTTCTCGGAATCAAAATCCGTATTGCATCAAAAATTCTTCTGTAATTCCGCCGGACTTCGGCGTTTCTGTCTGATAAGGCTCCAGCAGCCGCTGCACATATTTCCCCACCACATCGTTTTCCAGATTGACTTGTTCTCCCGGTCGTTTCGACAGAAGAATCGTCTGCGCGCCGGTGTGGGGAATGATAGAAACGGAAAAGGTCTCCGATGTCACTTCCGCCACTGTCAGGCTCACACCGTCGATTGCAATGGAACCTTTCTCCACAATCAGCCTTAAAATAGGGGTTGGCGCTGCGATGGTTACCCACACTGCATTTTCTTCCCTGCGCATGGAACGTATGGTTCCTACGCCGTCAATGTGCCCGGATACGATGTGCCCGCCGAATCGACCGCCAGCCGCCATCGCCCGTTCCAGATTCACCCGGCTGTCGCTGTTCAAGCGCCCCAGATTGGTCCGGCGGAGGGTTTCCGGCATGACATCGGCGGTAAAGCCGTCTCCCGTCATTCCGGTCACCGTCAGGCATACACCGTTGACCGCAATGGAGTCTCCGATGTGCGTTCCCTCTAAAACCGCTGCTGCCCGAACGGAAATCTCTCCGGCTGTTCCGCCGGACAATACCCGGCGCACCGTGCCCACTTCTTCAATGATTCCCGTAAACATTCACTTCACCTCATATTCCAGCAGAATGTCTTCCCCCAGCTGCGTCAGAATCGGATTGCAGAGTTTCGGGCAGGTTTCCGGGCTGTCAAATCCTCTGCCCTCCACCGGGGTTTTCGCCTCTCTGCCCCCCAACAGTTTCGGAGCAATGTAGGCATAAACCTTCTGAATCAAACCTGCCTGCAGCATGGATTCGTTCAGCGTTCCCCCGCCTTCCAGCAAAATGCTGTCGATTTCCATCGCGCCCAACCGCTGCATCAGTTCCGGCAAATGAACCGTTCCGTTTTCTCCCGGGCACACCAAAACGGTGATGCCCATGTCTTCCAGTGCCTTCTGCTTTTCCGGGTGCGTTTCGCTGCAGGCTACAATCGTTTGATACGTTTGAGCTGTGCGGCAGATTTGACTTGTCAGAGGAATCCGCAGCTTGGAATCGCAGAGAATCCGTACCGGCTGCCGACCGCCCTCCATGCGGCAATTCAGCAGCGGGTCATCGGCCAATACCGTTCCGATGCCGGCCATAATGCCGGTGTATCGGTGGCGCAGCTGATGCACGTGATTTCGTGCGGCTGCTCCGGTAATCCATTTCGACGCGCCGTTGTAGGCTGCAATTTTCCCATCAGCCGTCATGGCGTATTTCATGGCCACATAAGGTGTTTTCTCCGTGATGTAATGGAAAAACACCGGGTTCAGTGCGTCACATTCTTCCCGGAGAAAATCTTCCGTCACTTCAATGCCCGCGTCTCGGAGAATTTTCACGCCGCCCCCTGCTACCTTGGGATTGGGGTCCCGGGAGCCAATCACCACC
>CAJMMY010000162.1 GCA_905214605.1 uncultured bacterium
GCTCAAACCGGTATTTCTGTGTCACATCCGGATATTTTTCGTGGTCAACCTCACTCATAAACATTTCCAATGGTCTTGCATACACACCAAAATCTCCGTAGAGTGCCTGATAAATCACAAGCTGCTCACCCGTCTCAGAATGCTTTGCCACCGCAATGATCTGATATAATTTATTTTTAAAATGCCGGTAGAATTCTCCGTTTTTTGGTAATTGCCGCACGCTGTTTTCCTCTTTTCTGCCACAAATTATGTAAACCACTTTTTTCAATGAACTGCATGATCAGAAATCTATAAATTATTTCCAAATTCCTGATAGCTGTTCAACATATCCACGCCTTCTGCAATAAAATCCCTGTCAAATTCCAGATTACCACTATAGCCCATGATCATGAGATCGTTCAATTTCTGCATGATATCACAGTCCTCATCAAAACCTGCTCCAATCTGCTGTCCGACAGGCTGTACTCTCTGCATTGCAACTTTTCCACTCGGTGTCAGAACTGGTGTGTCTGCTGCTCCTCTTGCAGCCTCATGCTGCATTCTGTCTGCCTCTTTTAATAGATCCTCATCATTTTCCTGCACATTCTGTTTTGCACGGCTTAAAATATCCTGATTTTTCTGTGGACGTGACTGCGCCGTTCCTCTATTCGTCTGTGACCAAGGATTTTGCACCGGACGTCCGGACGGCTGTGGTCTGTATGGCTGTGCCTGTCGATTTGACTGTGCCCCTCTGTACGGCTGTGCCTGACGGCTTGACTGTCCTGCACTATAGTTCTGTGGCTGACGGTTCATCTGCCCGGCTCCATAAACTTGTTGGCGGTTATTCTTTACCGGTTTTCCATTTATATAGGTAGTATTGTTTCGATTTGCTCCCTGATTCTGTGCCTTTACCTTTGACACGATCACTGCGATCACAATAATAATAAATATCAGTTCAAACATATTTCACCCTTCTCCCTCTGCGCTGCAATATTTCGTTGCTCATATCAAATATTATAATAGTTTCTGTTTTCTTTCACAAAAATGCAGCCGCAAATCTATGGTATCTGACAAACCGGCCGTAGATGCAATTTCCTGCGGTTCGTGCTATAATGAAAGAGATTCCATTGCAAACCCCATTGAGAATCCGTTTTTAGGAGGGAAACATATGAAAAAAGCAAGAAAATGGCTTTCTTTGCTCCTTGCGCTGCTGATGGTCATGAGTCTGATGACCACCGCATTTGCCGCAAACAGCAACGAAAGTCTGAAAGGGTCCATTGTGATTCTGCATACCAATGACGTTCACGGCGCGATTGAGGGATATGCCACCGTAGCCGCCTTGAAAAAGGACCTGCAATCCAAGGGCGCGGACGTGCTGCTCTTTGACGCAGGCGATTTTCTCCAGGGCAGCTCTGCGGTGAATAACTCTCGGGGACAAAGCGCCATTGACCTGATGAATGCCGTGGGCTATGACTTTGCCGTACCCGGCAACCACGAATTTGATTACGGCTATGACCGTCTCACCGAGCTGGCTAAATCGGCCAAATTCCCCATTCTCACGTCCAATATGACCTATAAAAACAAGGCTGCTATGGACGGCACCAGGATTTTCACCACCTCCGGCGGTATCCGCATCGGTGTATTCGGTCTGACCACACCGGAGGCTGCCACCAAGGCGCTGCCCGCAAACGTGGCCGATTTGGATTTCAAATCCACCAACGCGCTGTATGCCGCAGCACAGGCGCAGGTGGACAGTCTGAATCGTCAGAACTGCAAGTACATCATTTGCGTGGCGCATCTGGGCATCGACAGCGAATCCGAAAACAACCGCTCCATTGACCTGCTGAACCATGTAAAGGGCATTGACGTTTTGATTGACGGACACTCCCACTCCACATTGGCGCAGATTCAAGCCGCAACCAATGAATACGGCAAGGTGGGCGACACCTATCTGACCTCCACCGGCACCGAATTTGCCAATATCGGCAAGGTGACCATTGATGCCAAAGGCAATATCACCACGGAAAATCTGAAAACATCTTCCGTTTCCGTCACCCCGGATATTACCGTAGCCGCCATGGTCAGCACCATTCAAAAACAAGTGGAAGACGCTTACGGTCAGCCCTTTGCCATCAGCTCCGTCACTTTGGACGGCAGCAAGGACCCCGGCGTCCGAACCAAAGAAACCAATCTGGCGGACCTGATTACCGACGCGCTGCTGTGGTATGCCAAGCAGAATTCTCTGGTTTCTCTGCCCGATGACCACGTGATTTCTCTGATGAACGGCGGCGGTATCCGCGCCTCTGTTTCCGCAGGCGATGTCACCCGGAAAGATATCAATGACGTACTGCCCTTCGGCAATACCGTTTCCGTGATCTATGTCACCGGCGCGCAGCTGCTGGAGGCTCTGGAGGCATCTACCGCCTCTCTGCCCACCGCCATGGGCGCATTTCCTCAGGTAGCCGGCATGAAATACGTTGTAAACTCCGGCTTTGCCTATGATAAGGGCGATTTGTACCCCAATTCCACATACTATGCCCCCAAGAGCATCAACCGGGTTTCCGTCCTCTCCGTGAACGGAAAAGACTTCAAAACCGACGATGTCTATGCCGTGGTGACCAACAACTTTGTTGCCACCGGCGGAGACAGCTATTACATCTTCACCCAAGCCAAAAATGCCCGGGATACCGGCGCCAAACTGGACGAAGTGGTGATGGATTACATCAGCACCGCACTGGACGGAAAAATCTACGCAGCCAAGTATGAGAAAACCGGCGACCGCGTGACCGTACTCACCACCCCGGCATTCCAAAATGTGAGCGTTTCCAAGCAGACCGTTACCTACAACGGCAAGGAAATGAAACTGAGCGCCTATGCCATTGACGGCTACAACTACTTCCAGATTCGGGACATTGCCGCAATGGTCAACGACTCTGACAGCCGTTTCTCCATTGAAACCTCCGGCAACCGCGTCATTGAATGTACCACCGGAAAATCCTATGCCGCGACGGGCAATGAAATGACCGCCCGGGGAGACGATTCCAACAGCTGCACCCCCAGCCCGTGGATTCTCTCCGTGAACGGGACCGTGGTGAACTGCTCCATTTACAGTATGGGCGGCTATAACTACTTCCAGCTCCGGGATTTGGCCAGTGCCATCGGATTTGCCGTGGATTACAACGCGGAAACCAACACCGTTGCCATTACAGCCGACTGAGTTTT
>CAJMMY010000163.1 GCA_905214605.1 uncultured bacterium
TTTCTTTGCTTCCTGGTCACCTAATTCCATTCTCTTTGCCAGCTCGATTTCTTCTTCTGCGCTTAAAAGAGGTACTTTACCGATTTCCTTTAAATACATACGGACCGGATCCTCAATGGATACGCCGTCCGGTACCGATAAATCAATCTTTTCTACCTCTACCTCGTCTTCGTCATCTAAGATGATATCATCATCAATATCGTCATCATCCATGATTCGAAGCACATCAATGTTATTGGTCTCAAGGAAGTCTAAAATTTTCTCAAACTCATCTGCATCCAGTTCCATATCCTTGAAGAACTCGCTGATTTCCTGATACTCAAGGCTGTTTTTTTTCTTCTTTGCCAGTGCAAGGAGTTCCTTTAGTTTTTCCTGCAATTTTGCTTTTTTCTCCTCAATGCTCATCTTTTCGTCTTTTGCTGCCGGAGCACTTTTTGCAGCTTTTGTTGTCTTTTTCCAGTAAAGGGAGTAGAGGAATGGTGCAAGGAAAGAACCCGCAAGTGCACCCCAGGAGATTCCCATTAATTGTGCGATAAATGTGACAGCACTCTTGTACTGGATAACGGCGATAATCGCAGAAATTGCAATGAAGAACACCACAGTGCCCACGATAATATCCACAACCTGCGTCGGAGCACCCACCAGGTTCAGCTTTGCACCGCCGAAGGTCAGCGCACCGTAGAACAAACCTGCCAGGAACACGCCAAAGGGGTTGGACACGCCAATCAGCGCCACCACAATGCCGGCAAAGCCAAAGCCTTCCTGTGCGGTGAAGATACTGATACGTCCGCCCATGCCCAGCAGCTGCAATGCGCCGCCGATACCGGCCAATGCACCGGAAATTGCCAGAGCGGCAAGAATGGAACGGTTCACGTTGATGCCGCCGTATTCCGCCGCAGACTTGTTAAAGCCCACAGCCTTCAGCTGATAACCCAGCGTCGTTTTTTCAATGATGAGATACACAATCACCGTCAGCACAATGGCCACGAAAATACCCCAGTTTGCCGTGGAGCACAGACCCAGCTCGTTGATGAAATCCTTGGAAAACAGGATTCTGGCATTTTCGGAAACATTCCGGGTTGCCTCCGCATTGCCCTCATTATGAATGGCCGGGAAACCGGCAATGTAGTTGCTCAGATAGAATGCAATCCAGTTGAACATAATCATGGACAGCACTTCGTTGATGCCCCATTTGTTCTTCAGGAAACCAACGATAACGCCCCAGACAGCACCGGCAACCGCAGCAGCCAGGAAACAAAGGGGAATGAGCACGATACTGGGCAGATTTCCCAGCAGAATGCCCACCACGCAGGCAGACATAGAGCCCACCACGAACTGGCCCTCTGCGCCGATGTTAAACACGCCCGTCCGGAACGAGAACGCCACAGACAGACCCACCACAATGTACGGCGTTGCATACACAATGGCATACGACAGCCCCTTCGGTCCGGAGAACACGCTCCGGAACAGCGTTCCGTAAGCGTCCGCCACAGAAATTCCCATCACCGTCAGGAAAATTGCGCCCACAACAAATGCAATCAGAATGGACAAAATTGTGTGGGTCAATTTATTGTCCGCAAAGGCCTCCAAAAGGCTTTTTTTCTTATCCATTCTGCTTTCCTCCTGCCATCATGAGGCCCAGTTCGTTCTCATCGGCGTCTTTTCCGGCCACTTCGCTGACAATATTGCCGGAGAAAATAACATCGATGCGGTCGGACAAGCTCATGATTTCGTCCAGTTCAAAGGAAACCAGCAGCACTGCTTTTCCCTTGTTCCGCTGTTCCACAATGTATTTATGCACATACTCGATTGCGCCCACGTCCAGACCGCGGGTGGGGTTCACTGCAATCAGCAGGTCCTTATCATTTTCCACTTCACGAGCAATGATCACCTTTTGCTGGTTGCCGCCGGACAATGTGCCCGCCGGACGGTCCTCGCAGTTGTCCGGCCGAATGTCATACTTTGCAATGGCATCGGTGGCATATTTCCGAATCGCGTCCCGTTTCAGCAGCCCCTTGTGGGAGAACGGCTCCTCACGGAAATTCTGGAGAATCATATTCTCCTCCACGGAGAAATCCAGAACCAGACCGTGTTTCTGCCGGTCCGCGGGAATACTGGAAACGCCGTTCAAAAATCCAAAGCGGGGCGATTTGTTTGCCACATCCACGCCGTTGACCAGAATCTTACCGCCGGTTGCTTTCCGCAGACCGGTGATGATTTCCACCAACTCCGTCTGACCGTTGCCGTCAATACCGGCAATGCCCACGATTTCGCCCTTCCGAACCTGCAGATTCAGACCCTTGAGAATCTCGATGCCGCGATAGTCCTCGCCGTGGAGATTCTCAATATCCAGCACCACATCGCCGGGCTCTTGCTCGGGTTTATCCACCTTGAACGTCACCTGACGGCCCACCATCATGCTGGCCAACTGGTCCTCGTTCACATCGTCCACATCTACCGTGCCGATGTATTTGCCCAGACGAATGATGGTGCAGTAGTCGGCAGATTCTTTGATTTCCTTCAGCTTATGGGTAATCAAAATGATGCTCTTCCCGTCAGCGGTCAGATTGTGCATGATTTCAATCAGCTCTTGAATCTCCTGCGGCGTCAGCGATGCAGTCGGCTCGTCCAGAATCAGCACGTCTGCGCCGCGGTACAGTGCCTTCAGAATTTCCACGCGCTGCTGCATGCCCACGGAAATATCCTCAATTTTTGCATCGGGGTCGATGGACAAGCCGTATTTCTCGGAAATATCCACCACGTTCTGTCGCGCAGTTGCCATATCCAGTTTGATGCCCTTCCGGGGCTCGGTGCCCAGAACGATGTTCTCCGTCACCGTAAAGGGCTGCACCAGCATAAAGTGCTGATGCACCATGCCGATTCCCACGCGAATTGCGTCCCGGGGGTCATTCATCTCCACCTTTGTTCCATTGACCAGAATGTCGCCGGACGTGGGTTTGAACAAGCCGTACAGCTGATTCATCAGCGTAGATTTACCGGCGCCGTTTTCACCCAGAATGGCGTGAATTTCACCTTTATGTACCGTTAGGTTAATCCCGTCATTTGCAGTAAAGTCTCCAAACTTTTTGACAATGTTGCGCATCTCGATCACAACATGGTTGAGATCCACATGTTCCTTTGCCAAATGTATTCCCTCCTTCCGGCCCGCGGATTTTTCCGGGAGCCGC
>CAJMMY010000164.1 GCA_905214605.1 uncultured bacterium
TTTCCAGCGGTACCTCCGCAAGCAAATAAAAATTTCATGTAGTTCCCTACTCTCTTGATTTGGAATCTGTGGAAAACGCACTTTCCTCATTCTCAGACGATATTACTCTCCGGAATGTTTCCCTCGCTTTCGTCCCGATGGCACTGTTGGCACATCCCGGGAAATACTCAGCAGAATTCCCATTTCTGTCAACTCAATCCACAGTGCCGTTCCGCCGTAGCTAAAGAACGGCAGAGAAATACCGGTACAGGGAATCGTATTCGTCACCACCGCCACGTTCAATGCCACTTGAATGGCCAACAGCGTGGAAATGCCCGTTGCCACCAAGAAACTGTACCGGTCCCGGCAATGGAGGGCAATCCAATAGCCCCGGGTAATCAGCAGCGCAAACAAAATCAAAATTACCAACGCGCCCACAAAACCCAATTCCTCGCAAACCACGGAGAAAATAAAGTCATTGTGTTCCTCCGGCAAATATAGGTTCTTCTGCCGGCTTTGGCCCAAGCCCAAGCCGAACATTCCGCCGGAGCCGATGGCATACAGAGATTGCACAATCTGATAACCGGTGCCCTGCATGTGGGAAAACGGGTCCCGCCACGTTTGAATACGGGTGGACATATAGGGAAACAGAACGGTGATGATGAAAAAGGCAATGGCAACAAATCCGCCGCCGCTTACGAACCAAAACAGCCGGGTGCCGCCCACAAACATAACCGTTGCACCCACCAGGAAAATGATGATGGTTGCGGACATATGGGGTTCCAGCAGCAGCAAAACCGCCAGACCGCCCAGAATGATGGCAAAAGGCAGAATGCCGTACTTAAACGTACCCATATTGTTTCTGTACTTGCAGACCATATCGGAAAACACCAGAATGACTGCAATTTTTGCAAATTCCGACGGCTGCAAGGTCACGCCGATGCCGGGAATCTGAATCCACCGGCGGGAGCCCACTTCTTCGCCCACGCCAATCAGCAGCACGATGACCAGCATCACGCCGGTAAAGCCCAGCAGCAGCCATGAAAATCTTCGGTACAGCCCGATGGGAAAGCGAGAGGCAACGTACATAATGCCCACGCCGGAAACCGCAAAAAGCAGCTGCCGGTTGAAAAAATACGCCGCATTATTTTCCGTATAATACGCCCGGACATAACTGGCCGACAGCACCATAATAACGCCGATGGACAGCAACAGAATCGTCAGCGCCGCAAAGGGCACATCCATCTGTCCCCGTCCGATAGACGCTCTGGTGGAGTAATCCTCCAGTCGATTTTCCGAATATTTCATGGGCTCCGCCTCCCTTCCCGTGAATTACAATAAACGTTTCGGTTTCTTAAAACCGATGCTGAATGCCGATAAAGGAAATGATTGCAAACAGCGTGGACACACCGCCGAAGAGCACAAACAGCTGCTTTTCCGTCCATTTGTGACCCAGCCAGCCGCCCATTTCCAGATGATGATGGAACGGCGCCATTTTGAACACCCGCTTGCCGCCGGAGAGCTTGAAATAGCCCACCTGAATGATATCGGACAGGGTTTCGATGATATACACAATGCCCAGAGTCACCAGAATCAAGGGCATATCATAGGCAAACGCCAAGGCAGCCACCGCGCCGCCCAAAAACAGAGAGCCGGTATCGCCCATGAACACCTTTGCCGGGTTGAAGTTGTAAATCAAAAAGCCCAGCAGACCGCCGGCCAAACCGGAGGCAAACACGCCCAGTGCAAGGTAGCCTGCACCCCAATAATAGGTGAGCACCACGAAGAAAATCATCACAGGGAAGGTTGTGCCCGTTGCCAGACCGTCCACACCGTCGGTGAGGTTCACGGCATTGACCGTGCCGACGATGATAAATGCCGCTAGAATGTAATACAGCACCGGGGGCACGGGGACCGTCACGTTGAAGAAGGGAATGTACAAATCCGTGGTGATATAGCCCAGCTGACGCATCACCAGAATGAACACCACAGAGGCAATCAGCTGCAGCAACAGCTTGCTTTTTGCCGTCAGACCCAGATTGGCCTTGTGTTTCAGTTTCTCATAATCGTCCAGAAAGCCAATGGCACCAAACACCAGAGCCAACAGCAGACACACAATATGGCCGTACTCGCCCTGGGCAAAGCACTGCCAACCGGCAGCAAAGCAAGCCGCCGTAACACCTACTACAAACATCAGACCGCCCATGGTGGGGGTGCCGCTTTTGGACATGTGCCAGCTGGGTCCGATTTCCTTAATCATTTGTCCCGCTTTGACTTTCCGCAGCCAAGGAACCAAAAATGCTCCCACCAGTGAGGACACTACAAAGCCCACCACAAATGCCAAAATCAATTTCATGCTCATCTATTTTCCCGCCTTCTTTTCAGTATCTCTGCCACAATTTCACGTTCGTCCATGTGGAATTTTTCTTTGCCGATAATCTGGTAATCTTCATGGCCTTTTCCCGCCAGAATAATCACATCGCCGGGCTGATGATGGGTAATGGCCCATTCAATGGCTTCCGGTCGGTTACAAATCACCTGCTTGGGGGTCCGGGTATGCTCCATGCCCGCCAGAATCTCCGAAATAATTGCCTCCGGGTCCTCTGTCCGGGGATTATCACTGGTTACGATGACAAAATCCGCTTTTTCCGCCGCAATTTTGCCCATTTTCGGCCGTTTCGTCCGGTCGCGGTCTCCGCCGCAGCCAAACAGCACCACCAGACGGCCCTGCGTCACTTCCCGCATGGCGGTCAGTACGTTGTCCAGTGCGTCCGGGGTATGGGCATAGTCAATCAGAATGGTGTAGTCTCCATCGGTAGGCACCACCTCTACCCGGCCTTTCACGCCGGTAGCCGTTGCCATTGCCTTTGCGCTGTCCGCCAGAGAAATGCCCAGCTGCAGCATATTTCCCAGAACGCCCAGTGCATTATACACCGAGAAGGTGCCGGGAATGGCCAGCTGCACGGGAACGGATTCCCCTTTGTAAACCGCTCGGAATGTAACGCCGGAGGCTTTGTGGACAATCTCCTCCGCCCGCAAATCGGCTTTGGGATTGGTCACGCCGTAGGTCAGCGTCTCCCCATTTGCATGGTCCACCATGAACTGACCCCACGGATCATCCAGATTGATAACCGCCTTGCTGCACACGGCAAACAGTTTTGCCTTGGCAGCAGCATAGTTTTCCATGGTCTTGTGATAGTCCAGATG
>CAJMMY010000165.1 GCA_905214605.1 uncultured bacterium
GTTATAAAATCTCAGATTGTAGGGGAGTGGTGAGGAAACGTACATCGGGGATATGTTTCAGCTGCGCGGCACTTCGTTCCGTAGCGGGGATATATCCGTCCACATCATCGGCAGGGTAGGGGAGATGGGTCAGAATCAGATGGTTCGGTCGGAGAACCTCGTCCACATATTTCCGGTTCTGCGGGTGCGTAATCCACGGGAAATTCAGAATGGCAGTGTCTACCGGCTGCGTACCGACCAACCGCGCCATGCTTGCGGAATCGGTGGAATCGCCGGGAATCAGAATTCTCCGGTTGTCCACGGTGAGCGAAAGCCCATACAGAGGAACGTCACGATATTCCGGTCCGTCATGAAGCATGCGGGTGAAATCCATTTGAAAATACGGGGTATGCAGGTGCATAGACGGTCCGCACAGAAGAATCTGATTGGGGAAAACTGTTTCCGGTGCAAGGACGTTTGCACCCGGCACATATTGCAGCACCTCATTTGCAGAGTCCGTTGTGAAGTGGTCCCGGTGCAAGTGAGAGAAGAACATCGCCCGTAAATTCCGGAAAAAACCCTCTTGTGCTATTTGACGAATCAGCCCTTTGGGAAGGGTGCTGAAAGGGAAGGCGCGCTCGTTGTGAAACGCATCGACGGAAATTTTGAAATTCTCAAAAAACAGTAAAAATCCGGCATTTGCCGTGAAAATGAGCTTGAAATCCATAAAATTTGCCTCCTGGAAATCCATGAGATAGTATACAGGATTGTTTATAAAAAATCAATGTTTGCTTAAATTGAGATGTAAATTATCTATATTAAAGCAAAAAAAGCAGATTTAAACGGAAATGATTTGAAATAAATTTAGTAGTGTAAAATTCATAAAAAAATGCACGAAATTCGACAACAATTTTGCAAGTTGCTTAAAAAAGCGCACTCTTTTTTGGCGGTTTCAGCAATGGCATTTTAGCCAATAGTGTTTGAAAAAATAAAAACATAGTGCTATAATCTGTTAATAAGTTATGAATGACTTTTGAACCAAATATTGCGGAAAAGGGGAAAAGGAAAATTCTTAACGGAGCAAAAAACTGAAAGAAGGAAATGGAGGAAAAAGACTTGAAGACATTTCAGAAAGTCATGGACGGCATCACCTTTGTCGAAAAACTGATTATGGTGATTCTTCTTGCCGTCATCTCCGTCGTTACGTTTGGAAGCGTTATCATGCGTTTCTCTCCGACGACGTCGTGGTCATTCACCGAGGAATTGGTGATTAACCTGTTTGTACCGGTTTCTCTGCTGGGTGCAGCCATCTGCGCCAGAGACGAGGGCGGCTTGATTGGTATGGCACTGCTCACCAACTATATGCCTCGTAAGGCACAGCGTTGGATGAACGTGCTGATGGTCGTATTTGGTCTGTTCTTCTGCTACGTGCTGATTTCCACCGGCATCACCAAGGCAACCACCGACTTCGCAATGAACAAGCTGACCTACGTTCTGCGTATGCCCATCGGTATTTTTACCGCAACGATTCCTGTGTGCGCCGGTTTGATGGCTCTGCACCTGGTCGAGTTCGCCATTGTGAACCTGTATCACATTTTCAAAGGCGAAGATCCTGATACGGAGGTTGATGAATAATGGTAAACTTGGTTCTGTTCGGCTCGTTCTTCGTAATGCTGATTCTGAACATTCCCATTGCATTCTGCTTGGGTCTGTCCGCAATTTTCTCCCTGCTGTACGCAGGTATGCCCCTGAACATCATCGCAACGAATACATACTCCGGCATGGCAAAGTTCCTGCTGCTGTCCATTCCGTTCTTCGTTCTGTCCGGTAACATTATGGCAAAAGCCGGTATCTCCACTCGTCTGATTGACTTTGCAGATTCCTGCATCGGTCATCGCCGCGGCGGTATCGCAATGGTGTCGGTTATCGTGGCATGTTTCTTCGGCGCTGTGTCCGGCTCCGGTCCGGCTACCGTGGCTGCTCTGGGCATGATTCTGATTCCCGCAATGATGGACCGGGACGGTTTTGAACTGCCCTTCGCATCTGCACTGATTGCAACCGCATCTTCCATCGCAATCGTTATCCCCCCGTCCATCGCATTCATCGTGTACTCTTCCATCTGCGGCGCATCTGTGGGCGATCTGTTCATGGCTGGCGTGATTCCCGGCATTCTGATGGGTCTGGGTCTGATTGCAGTGGTTATGATTGAGGTTCGCAGAAAGGGCATTCAGTCCGCCCGTCCGAAAGCAACTTGGGGCGAGCGCGGCAAGTCTTTCTTGAAGGCATTCTGGGCATTCATGATGCCGGTTATCATTCTGGGCGGCATTTACTCCGGTCTGTTTACCCCCACCGAGGCTGCTTGCGTGTCCATCTTCTATGGTCTGCTGGTCGGTTTCCTGCTGTACAGAGAGCTGAAATTGAAGGACCTCTTCGATATCATGGTTGACTCTGCAAAGACCTCCGGCGGCATCATGCTGATCATTGCCTGCGCATCTCTGTTCTCTTACTGCTGCACCACGCAGGGCATTTCCAAGTCTGCATCTGCATTGCTGCTGAACGTGGCAGGCAACAAGTACGTGTTCCTGCTGATCGTCAACGTCATCTTCCTGATTGCCGGCTGCTTTGTGGACGCAAACTCCGCAATGTACATCTTTATTCCTATTATGTACCCCGTAGCACAGCAGCTGGGCATCAACCTGGTGCACTTCGGCGTTATCGCAACTGTGAACCTGGCAATCGGTCAGGTAACTCCTCCCGTGGGCGTGAACCTGTTCGTTGCTTGCGGTGTCAAGGTACGGGAAGGTCTGAAACTAACCATTCCGGAAATCTCCAAGGCAGTGTGGCCCATGATTGTTGCCTGCGTGATTATCCTGCTGCTGGTTACTTACGTTCAGTGGTTCTCTCTGGCTCTGCTCGGCTAAGCAGAAACAACACATTTATTCGTAATTTATCGTCTTTCGCGACGGTTTATTAAAAAACTTTTATTGGAGGAAAAACAATGAAAAGATTTATCGCACTTGGTTTGTCCGCAGTGATGGCTCTGTCTCTGACCGCTTGCGGCGGCGGCGACACCAACAAGGACGGCAACGTCGGCAACGAAGACGGTGTCAAGGCTCAGACCTGGAAGTTCGGTTCTTCCGCAGGCGACACCTCTACTTGGGTTGAGGCTGGTAAGTACTTCGGCCAGCTGATGAGCGAGTCCACC
>CAJMMY010000166.1 GCA_905214605.1 uncultured bacterium
GGCATTTTTTCGATATTTGCAAGGGCCGCCTCCAGGTACATGAGGGGTGCAAAGCGAAAGTTTCCCTTTGCCAGGTTTACGGTGCGGAGTTTTCCCGCAAAATCATAGATATCCTCAAAAAGAAACCGGTGGATTTCCTTTAGAGAGGCGAAGGTACCGGGGGTCAGGGCATCCAGTGTGCCGCTTTCGAAGAGCCAGGCGGCTTTTTTCTTGCTGATGGGCGGGGCAGTAGCCTCTTTCTTGTTCATCAATGGACAAAAAGAAAGCACCTATGAATACTTGATGTTTGTAACCAGTCTGCTGTATGCCGCACTTCTGGTCATTGTGATTGAACCCAATCTCCCGGTAGGAAAATGGTTGGAACACCCTTGGCTGAACTGGCTTGGAGAACGCAGTTACGAGCTGTATCTGATACAGTATCCGGTCACGTTTTTCTTCCGTCACTATCTTACAAATTCCTCTCTGCCGATTTCTGTATTTTCCCAGATTCTTCTGTCGGTGGTGCTTGCAGATCAACTATATCGCTGCACGAAAGGATTTTCCTTCGCAGCTGTAAAAGAATTTATTATGAATCAGAATGTTTCGAAAATCAAAAAAGGAATTCTGGCGGTCATGGCCGTTGTAATTCTGGGAGTCAGCGGATGCAGCATGATGAAAGCGCCTGCTGATAAATTGACGGCGGACCAAAAGCAGCTGCAGGAAGAACTCAAACAGAATCAAGAGATGCTGCAGGAAACCCAAACGCCGAATCCCACGGAAACACCGAGCACTCCGGCACCAGATGCCAAGCCGGCAGCAACGCCTATACCGGTGCAGCCGACCCATACGCCGGAAAGCACAACCACACCGGTGCCGACAACATCTGCACCGCAGCCGGAAACACCCGCTGCAACAGTTGACATTACCATGATTGGTGACTCTGTGATGTTGGGCGCAGCACCGGCGCTGAAAAATTCCATTCCCAATTGCGTTGTTGATGCCGTGGAATCTCGGCAAGTCTGGAGCGCATTGAAGGTTATCAAATCGCTGGAGAGCAATGGACAGTTGGGAAAAACAGTCATCATTGCTTTGGGAACCAACGGAACCTTTAAGGTGAGTACCGGCGAAGAAATACTGGATTACCTTGGACCGGACCGGACTGTTTACTGGGTCAATGCTTACGGAAAAACTTTGAAGTGGCAGAATGATGTAAACAGTTTGATTTCGCAGGTTGCAGGGGAGTATTCCAACGTAACGGTTTTGGATTGGGCAGCCACCGCACCGGAGCATCCAGAGTGGTTTTACGATGACGGGATTCATTTGAATGCTGAAGGTCAAGTGGGTTATGCAGGATTTGTCCAATCGTCAATATCCTAAATAAAATACCGATTGTTCGGAGATGACCCCGAGCAATCGGTATTTTTTATTACTTTTTCTTGGACCGTCTATTTCTCTTGTGCGGTTTATGTTCTTTCTTTTCCGGTCTCTTCAGCTTGCCCTTTTTCCAAAGCACCAGCATGATAACGATAAATAGCAGAATCACCGCAGCGATGATGGCACCGCGAACGATCCAATAGGTTGTCGATTCGCCGATGCAAACCTCTGCCTGATTTGCAATCAGCGGAATCTTCAGATAAGAGCCCTCTGTACTAAATGACAGTTTCTCCCAGTCATTTTCGTTCGCCTTGACCCAAACAACCGGGTGTTTTACGTTTGACGGTTGTTTCACTCGAATCGCGGTGAAATTCTGCTTACTGTCATTCAGTCGAATATTCCATTGCGCCGCAGGGTCTGTCAGCTCTGCAGGTGACTCTGTTCCGATTGCAGTTTCCAGTTCCGTTCCGGTTTTGAATTCGCCCTCTACCAGAATGCTGCCGCTGTCATTGACCAATGTTGTTTCCCACGGAGTGTATTTGGCATGAATCGTCATGTCAAATGTCAGATGATTGGGGTCAAACTCTTCCCATGCGCCATAGAATCCATCTTTTTCGGGTACATCCGGCATACGGTCTTCACTGAGTGCATCTCCATACCGGAATACGCGGGTGGTTACGATTTTATCATCTGCCGCAAAGGTTAATTTGAATGCTTTGAGTTCTTCCGGAACAGCATCTTCTTTCATCAAATCCACGTAGGAAATGGATTGTGCCCGACCTTCATAGCTAATACCGTCAATACCGCCCAGCGTATCATCGCCCACGAAATAGTTCCGAGCAATCTGCCCGTCTGCGGTACCGGCAATCGAACCGGTGTAGGGGAGGGTTTCGTCGATGCTGACAAACACCCGGCAATCCGAAATATTTGTACCTTCTCCGGCAACACCGCCTAAGTAGCGTTCTCCTTTGATATGGCACTTGACCCAGCTGCTTTGAATGGACGCACTGGAAAGTCCGGCAATGCCGCCTACATAGTCACCGGAAGTGCTCTCCAAATCACCATAGGACTCGCAGTTGGCAACCAGACCCAAATCCATACGGCCCACAATGCCGCCCAGGTCATTTTTCCGCGCCGTAATGCTGCCGTAGTTTTTACTGTCCCGCAGAACCGCTCGTGTCAAATACTGGAATTTAAGGGAATCCGAACCGTTCTTTGTTACGTCGTCTTCCGGGTCAAAATCGAATTCCACCGCCATGGAACCGGCAACACCGCCCACGTCTAAATCGCCGTCTACGATGCCCTTATTGATGCAGCGAGTCACTTTTCCCACGGTAGAATCATCCGAAGTGGCCTCATCAGAGACGTCCACAATCATGTTATCCACGGTTGTTGTGCCGTCATTTGACGCATTCCGCATGATTTGCGTAATAACAGTAAACTGCTGATTGACTTTTTTCAAATCGTTGGTCAGTTGAGTGCCGGTTTGATTTGCCGTCTGGTTCAAATTTTCCAACTGGTCAGACAGATTGCCTAAGGTCGTATTTAAGTGGTCCTGTTTTTCGTGATACCCGCTGTCCAGTTTCGGCAGCTGCAGTGTTTTCTGGGCTGCCTGCTCCTTTACAATTTTGTTCAGCTTGTTAAATGCATTTGACAGGGCGGAAGTACCGTCTGCCAAATCCGTTAGAGCATCTTTGAAATCCGGCGCCGCTGCTTTCAGAATGCTTTGAATCTCCTCCAGTGCTTTTTTTCCGGTTTCTGCAGCATCACTCAAGGAGCTTGCGGCATCTTTCA
>CAJMMY010000167.1 GCA_905214605.1 uncultured bacterium
CAAGGAATGCCAATCTGACCATCCGCATCCCGAAGGACAGACTGGAGGAGTTCCAAAATACGGTCTCAGAGCTGGGCAATGTGACCAGTCGTTCGGAGAATGTACAGGATGTGACACTGACCTATGTGGATCTGCAAAGTCACAGGGATGCCCTGCAGACGGAACAGGAGAGACTGTTGCAGCTGCTGGAACAGGCGGAGAGCATCGAAGACATCATTACCATCGAACAGCGCCTGTCCGATGTGAGATACCAGCTGGAAAGTATGGAATCCCAGTTGAGAAGTTATGATAATCAGGTTGACTACAGCACCGTATACCTCTATATTGATGAAGTAGAGGTCTATACTCCGGTAGAGGAAGAGACCACATGGGAACGTATTTCTGCAGGCTTTATGGACAGCTTAAAGAGTATCGGCGAGGGTATTAAGGAAGCAGCCATCTGGTTCGTGATCCATATCCCCTATCTGGTGATCTGGGCCATCGTGATCGTGATCATTGTACTGATCCTGAAAAAGATCAAGAAGCGCACGAAGCGGATCCGGGCGGAGGAACAGAAAAAATTCGCCGAAGAGGAAGCAAGAATGCAGAAGACTTTGCAGAACACGGCAGAGAATACAGCAGAGAATACGGTAGCTACACAAAACAGCAATGAGTGAGAATCTATAAGATAAGCCGGACGGACCGGCGGCTGACAGAAAAGTGTCAGGGAAAAAGACAAGAACAGGAGAAATGATAATGAACGAAAATCCGGCATACAAATCCGGCTTTGCCACACTGATCGGACGTCCCAACGTAGGAAAGTCCACACTGATGAACCGACTGATCGGACAGAAGATTGCCATTACATCCAACAAACCCCAGACCACCCGTAACCGTATCCAGACGGTGCTGACACTGGAAGAGGGACAGATCGTATTTCTGGACACTCCCGGTATCCATAAGGCGAAAAACAAGCTGGGCGATTACATGGTCAAGCAGGTGACCGATTCGGTGGGCGACGTGGACTGTGCTGTTTTTGTCACCGACCCGTTTGGCGATATCACCGAGTCGGAGCTTGCTCTGATTGAAAATATTAAGGAACTGCATCTGCCTGCTATTCTGGTCATCAATAAAATCGATACCGTGGAGAAGGCACAGCTGC
Source organism: uncultured bacterium (assembly GCA_905214605.1). The sequence continues at coordinate 1,142 of CAJMMY010000167.1, forward strand.
TGGAAGTGATTGCAACTTACTCCGGGGCTCATGATTTTGACGCCATTGTGCCGGTGTCTGCCCGGAAACGCACCGGTTTGGAGGAACTGACCGAGGAATTCTGCAAATTCGCTGTGGAAGGTCCCCAGCTCTTCCCGGACGATATGATTACCGACCAGCCGGAACGGCAGATTTGCGCGGAATTTGTGCGGGAAAAACTGCTGCTGTGTTTACAGCATGAGATTCCCCACGGCACGGCGGTGGAGATTACCCGGTTCCATACCCGGGAAGACGGCGTGACTGAAATCGAGGCCACCATTATCTGCGAGCGGGACAGCCACAAGGGTATTATCATCGGCAAAAAGGGCGCTATGCTGAAGAAAATCGGTGAAATGGCCCGGAAAGATATGGAAACATTTCTTGGCGGCAAGGTGTACCTGCAGACTTGGGTGAAGGTCAAGGAAAACTGGCGGGATTCCGACGTACAGCTGCGGAACTTCGGCTATAGCGAATAAGAAAAAATCCGTCTGCGGCATAGGCGCTGCAGGCGGATTTTTGCGTTTTCGGCGGTCTTGCTCAAAGTGCGGAATCGTGATATACTTGCATCGGTGTTCCCGAACGGGCAGAAACATTTGGCAACATAAGCGCAGACCGTTTCGGGAAACATAGCAGTACCCTTCGAAAGGAGGCTGCTGCAATGGAAACGCAGATTTTTTGGAAGTGGTTCTGCCTGACGGGCAATCCGGTTTGCTGGCTGGCATATCGGCAGCGGTTGGAGCGGGAACCGAACGGGACGGAGTGACAGAACTTCCGTCCGGCGGCGGGGAAGGTACATAGATGTTCAAAACGGTGCGGGCTTTGGTGCTCCGGGAAGTGAAATACAAAGAGGCTGACCGAATCCTTACGGTACTGACGGAATCCGACGGCAAGCAGACCCTGAAAGCACAGGGCGCTTTGCGGAAAAGCAGTAAGTACGGTGCGGCAACGCAGGTGCTGACATTTTCGGAGCTGACCTTGTTCGGCAATCAGGGCCGATGGTCCGTGCGGGAGGGAACGGTGCTGGAGGAATTTCAGGGCCTGCGGACGGATTTGGAGGCCATGGCTGTGGCGGCCTATCTCTGCGAGGTACTGGAAACGGCATCAGATGAAGATGTGCCCAACCCAGCTATGCTGCAGCTGGGGCTGAACTGTCTGTACGCCCTAAGCCGGGGACTTTGCACACCGGAGCGGGTGAAGGCCGTGTTTGAGCTGCGGTTGGCTTGTCTGACCGGCTATGCGCCCAATTTGCAGGATTGTGTGCTGTGCGGCGGGGTGACGGATTCCATGCACTTTTCACCGTCCAAGGGCGGCTTGGTGTGCGGACATTGCGCCCGGTACGGAAACGATGTGATATCTCCCGACTGCTTGCAGGCTATGCGGTTTGTGGCTGCTGCGCCGGCAAAAAAGATTTTTTCATTCCAGCTGACCGGAGACGCAGCCCGGGAGTTTTCCGTGAACAGCGAGCTGTATCTGCTCAGTCAACTGGAACGGAATTTCCCGTCATTGGATTATTATAAACGAATCAAAGGATAAATTATGGAAACACAACAAATCAAATCACTGGGGACGGTGGAGCTGCCCCGGGTATTGGAAATGCTGGCGGCGCAGGCGGTCAGCGATACGGCAAAACAGGCGGCGCGGAATCTGCGCCCCAGCAGCGAGCGGGGGCAGGTGCGCCGTTGGTTGGAAGAACCCACCGCCGCGGCTCATATGATGGTGCTGAAGGGCAGCCCGTCTTTTTACGGCATTCAGGACGTGCGGGCCTCTTTGAGCCGGGCGGATTTGGGCGGTATGCTGAATACCCTGGAACTGCTGGCCATTGCCAAGGTGCTCTCCTGCGCCCGGGGATTACGTGCCTACGGAGAGAATGACAGGACCGTGCAGGAACACACGGTGATTGACCCGCTGTTTGCCAGTCTGCAGGCCAACAAATTTCTGGAGGAGAAGATTACCACCTCCATT
>CAJMMY010000168.1 GCA_905214605.1 uncultured bacterium
GGGGAAAAAGCAAAATGAAGATGAATCAGAAACTAAATGAGATCTACAACAGCAAATTGTTCTGGATGATTTTTTCATTGCTGGCATCTGTCCTGCTTTGGGCGTATATCACGTCCATTGATTCCAATGAACAATCCTGGACCTACCGGGGAATTCCGGTGGTGTTCTCCGGAGAAGACGTTCTGGAAGACAGAGGACTGATTATCAGCGATGTGGACGTATCCAGCGTCACGGTTACGATTACGGGCAACCGCCGGGAGCTGGGGAAGTTTACCGCAACGGATCTGGCGGCTGTGGTGAATGTGTCCAACATCAGCCAGCCCAATGAAAACTCCCGCGCCTATGAGATTCAATTCCCCAACGGCGTGAATCATAAGAATTTTACCATTAGCTATTACCCCGAGAATATCAACTTCACGGTGGAAAAGGAAACATCCAAGGTAGTCGAGGTCCGCGGCATGTTTAACGGCAGCTCTGCGGAGGGCTATGTGGTGGAAAGCGGTGCGATGAAGTTTGAGCCGTCCACGCTGACGATTTACGGTACGGCAGAGGAACTGGCAAAGATTTCCTATGCCAGAGTGACGATTGACGGCGATAATATCGACCGCACCATTCACGAGAATCGGCCCTATACCTATATGAATGCCAACGATGAGGAGGTCACGGTCAAGAACGTCTCTTCCGATGTGGATACCATTGCAACCACCCTGCCGGTGAATATGCTCAAGGAACTGGAACTGAGCGTGGATATTCTGCCCGGCGGCGGCGCCAATGTGAATAACTGCAAGGTGAAAATCAGCCCGGAGAAAATCACGTTGTCCGGCGATTCGGAAGAACTGAGCACCATGAATAAGCTGACCATCGGCACCATCGACCTGTCCGATTACGATGAGGATACGGAGCTGACGTTCCCCTTGGAACTGGGCGACGGGGTGCAGTGCGTGACCGGTGAAACGGAAGTAAAGGTGACGCTGAAATTCAGCGGCTTGTCTAAGGAAACGTTTGAGGTTTCCGACCTGCGGTATATCAACTGCGCAAAAGGCACCAAAGCCAGTATTGTGAATAAGACGCTGAATGTGGCCATTCGTGCGCCGAAAGAAACACTGGATAAAATTTCCGCGGACGATATCCGCGTGGTGGCTGATTTGACGGATTATAAATCAATGACCGGATATGTAACCGTTCCGGTGAAAATCTATATTGACGGCGTAACCGGCGCCGGTGCGGTGGGAGATTACACCGTAACCATCAACCTAACAAGTTAATCAGGAAAGGAACAAACGAATGACACAAGACGCTATTGTAACCAAAGTGATGAGCAACGGTTTGGCAGAAGTGCTGGTAGAGCGGGGAACGGCTTGCGGTGACACCTGCGGCTCCTGCGAGGTCTGCAAATATGCCAACGAGATTCACACTTACGCAAAAAATACGCTGGGAGCAGCTATCGGTGACCGGGTGGTCATCAAAACCAAGTCCAGCGACATCATCGGTGCGGCTTTCATCATGTACATCATTCCTCTGATTGTTATGATTGCTGCCTATGTGCTTACGGCGATGCAGGGCGCGCCGGAGACACAGTGCATTGCTATCAGCTTTGCCGCATTCTTTGTCTGCGTGCTGATTGTAACGGTGTATCAGCGGATGCGGGCGAAGAAAAAACAGATTGAATTCGAAATTGTAAGCTACAAACTCAACTGAGGAAAAAATCCATCAACGATTGAGGCGAGAAAGATGATTAAAAGTATGACGGGCTACGGCGGCGCAAAAGGCACTGCCCAGGGTCTGGCACTGAGCATTGAACTGAAAAGCGTAAACAACCGATTTTTGGATACATCCGTGCGGATGCCCCGGTCCTATCTCTTTGCGGAAGAGATGGTGAAAACGGCGGTGCAGAACCATATTTCCCGGGGAAAGGTAGACGTGTTCGTTTCCGTGGACTCCTCTATGGCGGACGATGTGGTGGTAAAGGTCAATCACGGACTGCTGAAGGGCTATCTGAATGCATTGCAGGAGGTTTCCGAAACTTACGGGCTGACCAATGACGCAGCGGCGCTGTCGCTGTGCCGGATGCCCGATGTGCTGACTGTGGAAAAGCAGGAGGCAGACCGGGATGCGGTGACCGCAGCCATTGCGGAGGTTATGGAGCAGGCATTGACGGAGTACGATGCCATGCGAATCCGGGAGGGCGAAAAGCTCCGGGAAGATGTTTCCGGCCGGATTGATACCATTGAACAGATGGTAAGCGTGGTGGAGCAGGCGTCTCCCCAGACGGTGTCCAATTATCGGGCGCGGCTGGAGCAGAAACTCCGGGAGGTTCTGGAATCCACGAATATCGAGGAATCCCGGATTCTCACCGAGGCGGCAATCTTTGCGGATAAAGTCGCGGTGGACGAGGAAACGGTCCGTCTGCGCAGCCATATTTCTCAGATGCGGGAAATGCTGAACGGCGACAAGCCGGTGGGCAGAAAACTTGATTTTCTGGTGCAGGAAATGAACCGGGAGGCAAACACCATCGGTTCGAAATGCCAGAATGCCGCCATCGCCCATGTGGTGGTGGACATTAAGGCGGAAATCGAAAAAATCCGAGAGCAGATTCAGAACATCGAGTGAGGCGCGGTCTATGAAATTGGTGAATATCGGATTCGGCGGCCTTGTGGCGGAGCATCGGATTCTGGCGGTGGTCAGTCCCGATTCTTCCCCCATCAAGCGCGTCATTCAGGACGTGCGGGAACGGGGGCAGCTGGTAGACGCGTCTTACGGCCGGAAAACACAGGCGGTTCTGGTCATGGACAGCGGCCATGTGATTCTCTCGGCATTGACACCGGAGGAAATTGCGGGCCGTATGCAGGAAAAACAAGAAAATGTGGGAGAGAATAACGTTGAGTAGAGGAAAATTGATGGTGATTTCCGGTCCTTCCGGGGCCGGAAAAAGTACCGTTGTAGCAAAGCTGATGCAGCTGCGGGACGATGTCTGTTTTTCTGTTTCCGCAACGACCCGGGCGCCTCGTCCCGGAGAAGAGGACGGCGTGAATTATTTCTTCGTCACTCGGGAACGGTTTGAGGAAATGATTCGGGAAAAGGCGCTGCTGGAACACGCAGAGGACGTGGGAAACTATTACG
>CAJMMY010000169.1 GCA_905214605.1 uncultured bacterium
GCGAACTGGGTCTGACAACCTTTACGCTGCCGGAAAAATATGGCGGTGCAGGCGGTGATATTTTTACCTACGCACTGATTAAAGAAGAGTTGGCTCGCGGCGATGCCGGATTTTCCGGAACCATTGCAGGCGCATATATGGGAATTGTTCCCATTAAGGTCGCCGGCAACGAGTATCACTGGAAGTTGGCAGCAGATATCCTGACCCAGGGTGGCGCGATGTCTTTTACATTGACCGAACCCAATGCCGGCTCCGATTCCGCAGCGCTGCGCACCACTTATGTGGTTGACGGAGACAGCGTTATTATCAACGGCACAAAGGGATTTATTTCCAATGGCGAAGTAGCGGATATGTATACGCTGTTTGCAACGAAAGACCCCTCGCTCCGGGCAAAGGGAATCTCTTGTTTCCTGGTTCCGCGGGACACGCCGGGCATCTCCATCGGCAAGCATGAGGATAAGCTGGGTTACCGGACATCCTGCACCAATGATGTGATTTTTGAAGATGTTCGAATCCCGCTGAAGAATATGATTGGCGGAGAAGGTCAGGGTATGGAGGTTGTGAAGAAATCTCTGGGATATACAAGACCGACTTCCGGCGCCGGTGCTGTGGGCAATGCACAGTATGCGTATGAATGTGCTGTGGAGTACTCCAAAACCAGAGAGACATTCGGAAAACCCATCTGCAAGAATCAGGGAATTTCTTTTATGCTGGCGGATATGTACATCAAACTGGAGGCGGCTCGTCAGATGGTATGGCATGCATGTAAGTGTGCCGATGCCGGTATTACTGATACGCGTCTGGCATCTGCATCGAAAGTGTTTGCATCGGATATCGGCATGCAGGTATGCACCGATGCTGTGCAGGTTTTGGGCGGATATGGATACTGCAAGGATTACCCTGTGGAGAAACGGTTCAGAGATGCCAAAATCTATCAGATTTTTGAAGGCACGAATCAGATTCAGCGCAAGATTATTTCCGGCGATATTCTTTACACCTGATAAAAAGAAAGGGCAGCGGAATGAAAATTTTAGTATTTGTAAAGCAAGTGCCGGATACCGATGACGTCAAGCTTGACCCGCAGACCGGAAACTTGAAACGCGACGGTGTGAAAAGCACCATCAATCCGTTAGATGCCAATGCAGTTGAGGCGGCAATCCAACTGAAAGAAAAATACGGCGGTACGGTTGCAGCCATCACCATGGGACCGCTTCAGGCGAAAGAAGTTCTGAAAAAAGCGCTGGCATTGGGCTGTGATGAGGCGTATCTGTTGTCCGACCGTGCCTTTGGCGGCGCAGACACCAGAGCAACGGCTTACACATTGGCAAAGGCAGCGGAAAAAATCGGCGGATATGATTTGCTACTGTTTGGCCGACATGCTGTGGACGGAGATACGGCGCAGACCGGTCCGGCAACCGCATCGTTCCTGAAGATTCCTCAGATTACGCTTGCGGATTCTCTGGATGTGAACGGCGAATGGGTGGTATGTACGCGGGCATTGGAAAAGACGCGGGAAACTGTTCGTGCCAAGATGCCGGCAGCGGTGACAGTCTGTAAAGAAATCAACAATCCTCGCTATCCCAAGCTGCAGGATATTATGAAAGCATCGAAAAAGCCGCTGACTGTTTGGACAGCAGAGGACTTGCAGGCAGATGGGGCGCAGATTGGCATGCATGGTTCGCCGTCTTCGACCAAGAAAGTTTTTGAACCGAAGAAACGCAGCACAGACACAGTGTACTTCCGGGGAACGGCTGAAGAGATTGCGGTACAGTTTGTCGATATGTTGGCAGCAGAGCATCTGATTTGAGGAGGCGCATATGAAAAACGATCATTTCAGCGGCATCTGGATTTATGCCGAGCAGGAAAACGGAACGGTACACCCGGCGGTATTTGAGCTATTGGCGAAAGCGCAGGATTTGAAAGCGCACAATGGTGAAACGATTACAGCGGTCATTCTGGGGGTAGCGGTCTCCGCGTTGGCAGAAGAGCTGATTGCAAGAGGTGCCGACCAGGTTGTGTATGCAGAGAATGAGAATCTGGCGGTGTATTCTGCAAGACCTTATCAGCAGGCATTGGTACAGCTTGTGGAGAAGTATAAACCTTCCATTCTGCTGTATCCGGCCACGGCGCAGGGCCGAGATTTGGCGCCCCGATTGATGAATGACCTGCATACCGGATTGACAGCAGACGCTATCGATTTGGGATTTGATGAAGACGGTGTGTTTTATCAGACCACACCTGCATACGGCGGCAGCATTCTGGCGCATATTGTGATTCTGGAAGAACGTCCGCAGATGGCAACTGTTCGGCCGAAAGTCTTTGCAGCACTGGAACCGGATTGGACCCGTACCGGTGCAGTGATTTCGGAAACGGTTGACGTGCAGCATGAGGAATGCTACGAGGTTCTCTCTGTGGAGGAAAAGGTCGAGGAGGGAACACCCATCGACCAAGCAAATATTCTGGTGAGCGGCGGCCGCGGCATCAAAGACGAAGAGGATTTGGCTATGCTGCAGGAACTGACAGTGCTCTTGGACGGAGAATTGGCGTCTTCCCGGCCATTGGTTGATGCGGGCATGCTGCCTCATGCAAAACAAATCGGGCAATCCGGCACAACGGTCAAACCAAAGCTGATTGTGAATACCGCAATTTCCGGATCTGTGCAGTATCAAATCGGTATGCGGGATGCAGAACGGATTGTGAGTATCAACAAGACAGAATCAGCCCCTATTTTCGATATCTCGCATTATGGGATTGTGGCGGATTACAAAACAGTGATTCCTGCAATCATTGCTGAACTGAAAAAACGTCAGGCGTAAGAAAACGATTCTATTAGAAATAGAACCAAGTTATTACATAAAGAAGGAGAATTGCCATGCAAAAAGTATTGGAAGGCATTCGCGTTGTAGATTTTACCAACAATGTGGCGGGTCCGTGTGCGACTGCTATGCTGGCAGATATGGGAGCGGAAGTCATTAAAATCGAGCGCCCGGTTGCCGGCGATGATTCCAGAGGAAATGTTCCTCGTTTGGAAGGAAAATCATTGAACTTCAACTGGTACAACCGTGGTAAGAAGTCGGTTGAACTTTCCATGAAGGACCCGGAGGCGCAGG
>CAJMMY010000170.1 GCA_905214605.1 uncultured bacterium
CCGGAGAGCGCCTTCTGCGCCCAAACGGTCAATGCCTCGGGTCAAACCGGAAATCACCAATCCGCCGCATTTGGTCAGCTCATAGCCCATGCGCCGGGCCATTTTCTCCCCGTAGGGCGTAGCGCCCCGGGTTCCCACCACGGCAATGGCCGGTTCCTCATCGATTGCGGGCAGTCTGCCCTTTCCATACAATACCACCGGCGGGTCGTAAATATTCTTCAAGCGTCTGGGATAGGCTGCGTCCTGCCATGTGGTAATGGAAATCCCGTCCCGTTCGCACCGCTCCAGAATTTCCATTGCGGTTTCCAATTCCCGGGTGCCCACATGCTCCAAATCCTGAGCTTTGATGCCCTCCACGGTTTTCCATTCCTCTTCCGGCGCATAATACAGCGCCATGGGGTCATCGTGGAATTTGCTCAGCAGCAGCTGCTTTGCTTTGGGACGGAGATGGAGTGCCGACAGCCAAACCCAATATTTTAATGTGGACATACGCTGTCCTCCTTACTCCGTTTTGGCCAGTTCCCACATCAGAATGGCGGCTGCCACGCCGGCATTCAGGGATTCGCTGCCCGGCTGCATGGGAATGATGATTTCTCCGTCGCAGATTTGCAGCAGCTCCCCGCTCAGTCCGTGTCCCTCGCTGCCGATGGCCACCGCGCCATGATGCAGCGAAACCTTCCCCACGTCCTGCGCCCGGTCCGACAGCGCAGCGCCGTACAGTTTGAGACCGTTTTTCTTCAGCAGTGCCTGCAGCTCCGTCAAAGACAGCTCCAGAACCGTCTGCCGGAACAGTGCGCCCATGGAGGCCCGGGCGGTTTTCGCGCCGAACACCGAGGCGCAGGCGCCGGTGAGAATCACAGCGTCCATGCCCAAGGCATTGGCCGTACGAATCACGGTACCCACGTTTCCCGGATCCTGCACATTTTCCAGTACAATCACTTTTTCCAGTTTCTCCGGAACGGTTTGCCCCGGAATCTTCACCGTAAACACCGGGCCCGGTGCATTTTTCAGCGGAGAGGCATACTCCACCAGCTCTTTCGGTGCCGTATACACCACAGCGCCCGGTACGTCAAATTGAGCCTCGCCTGCCCACAGCACACTGTTTACGGTTACGCCGCACTCCAGCGCCTCCCGCAGCAGCTTTACACTGTCCAGCACATATTCCCCCTGCTCGTCCCGATAGCCATGGTCCGATGCCAACCGCCGGACATGCTGAATCCATGTATTTTTTCTGGAAGTCAATTTCTCCATAAGACACCGCCAATTCGCCATTTTTCACCTATCATAATATAAGTGTTTTCAACTTGCAAGCCCCCGCAGACGTTTTCCTTGGATTCTCCCGGACGGGTTTTGCCCCGATTTTCGTCCCTTTTCCGCAAAAAACTCCCGCTCCGTCAAAAAAGACGAATCGGGAGTGCTGCGGTTTATTTCGGCTGATAGGCACGGACCGGGGGCTGACAATCTCCGTGGACACCGATGATTTTTTCCATCCAAATCATGTCATACCAACGGTCAAACTTTCGACCACACTTGTGGAAGATCCCCACCGGCTCATAGCCCATGTGCGCATGGAATTGAGCGCTGTTGTTGGTCAGATATTCGTCTTCCTGCTCCGTATAGCCGATGCAGGCATAGAGATTCTGGATTCCCATTTCTCCCAAAACCCGCTCCATTGCCTCATATAATTTTCGGCCCATACCTGTTTTCTTTGCCGCAGGGTCCAGATAAATGGTCATTTCGCAGGACCAGTCATAGGCTGCCCGCCCCACAAACGGACCGGCATAGGTATATCCCATGACCATTCCGTCTTGCTCCGCCACCAGATAGGGATACCGCGCCATGGTTTTCTCCATGCGGCCCCGGAATTCCGCCAAAGTCGGTGTTGTATATTCAAAGGAAATGGCCGTATGCTGCACATAATAGTCGTAAATTTCCAGAATCCGCTCTGCGTCAGCCATCACTGCATTCCGCACCTGTATCATTTCTCATTTCCCGCTTTCTTTTTGGATTTGCCCGACGGAAGATGCTCCCACCGCTCCGGTTTCCCTATCATAGCAGATTTTTCCCATGCAGACAACAAAAAGCGGCGAGATGACCCTCATTGAGGGCCATCTCGCCGCGCATTCCGCAGATTAAACGGCAATGCCGTCCTGGGACATCGGCCGAAATCCCATCAGCCACCCCGGCAGGCAGAAATACGGACGTTCCAACGTTTCGTTGTACAGAGAGATTGCCTGATGACAAATGCTCTCGCTCCGTTCCAACAATGCCTCCGAAGCGCCGTCCGGCACATCGCTTAGTTGACTGCGGCACACGTCCAGCTGGACAGCCGCACTTTCCACCGTGCTTTTCCGTTTCTGCAGAATCCGCCGGGTTTCCCGGAACCAAAAGGCAAGACACAAAACCGTGGTCACCGCCGCAATGCCCCAAGGAAGCCACCCGAGCATCTCCATCATCTCCTTCCGTTCCGATTTTATTTTCGTTGCGCTCACTATATCAGCCGGATCTTCGTTCCGGGGAAGTTCCGCTTGAAATGCCGTCTTTTCGCTTTGAAATGCTTGAAATTTTCTGGAAAGACAGGATTGGTTGTGATACAATAGCAAACAGTAGAAAGTATGCTGGAGAGAAAGGGGTGCGCAGCTATGTATATTGCCGTTTGCGACGATCAGGCGGAGGAACTGGAAAGCTTGCTGAAACTGCTGCGGAATTGGCAGACCGAGCGGAATCGAACCGTCCGCTATAAAGCCTTTCGCAGCGCCGCAGCCATGTTGGATGTGGCTCATAAAGAGGCCTTTACCTTGTATCTGCTGGACGTCATGATGCCCGGCATCAGCGGCATGGAGGCTGCCCGGGAAATCCGTACATTTGACGCCGCCGCAGAGATTGTGTTTCTCACTTCTTCCCCCGGCTTTGCATACGAAAGTTACGGCGTAAAGGCCATGGAATATCTGTTGAAACCCATCAGCAGCAAGCTGCTGTATCCCATTCTGGACCGGTTGGACGTTCGGGAGCAGCGCCCTCAGGAAAGCTTGACGCTGAAATCCGGCGGCACCTTGATTCGTGTTCCCTTTTCTCAGCTGGCTTTTGTGGAGGTCAACGGCAAGCACC
>CAJMMY010000171.1 GCA_905214605.1 uncultured bacterium
GATTGGTGTGAGGGTCCACCTGTTCCCATACCGAACACAGAAGTTAAGCTCACATGCGCCGAAGATACTTGTCGGGTGACTGGCCGGGAAAATAGGTAGTGCCAACATATATATTCCTCCTTAGCTCAGCCGGTAGAGCATCTGACTGTTAATCAGGGGGTCGTTGGTTCGAGTCCAACAGGGGGAGCCACTGATAGCCGTCACGAATGTGGCGGCTATCGCATTTTAGAAGATTATGGGCCTTTAGCTCAGTTGGTTAGAGCAGCCGGCTCATAACCGGTCGGTCCGGGGTTCGAGTCCCTGAAGGCCCACCATTCAATGAACCATATAGGGGAATAGCTCAGTTGGTAGAGCGACGGTCTCCAAAACCGTAGGCCGAGGGTTCGAAGCCTTCTTCCCCTGCCAATCCCGCAACCAAATGGTTGCGGGATTTTTTCGCACCTTGAAAGAAGTACGGAAGTGTTGTATGATGTAAAAAAATTGGAACATATTTCTGACTTTTCCGTCTAAGTAATGAAACAGTTAAACAAACTTGAATCGGGAGGTGCTTTAATGAGGAAAAAACATTTGGTTCTATGTGCGATAGTAATTTTCTTAATTGGAATTGCTGTTTATTTCAACATTCAAAATAAGCATACATTTACCCTTGCAAATGCAGACGGAATAACCAAGTCAGAACAAGTACAGCCTTTGTTTGGAACGATTAAAGTACGAGGTGACTGTGATACAGATGTGGTCTTTACGGATGTTGAAACGGGAGAAGAATACGTAATAGGATATATCACACATGGAGTCTCAGAAACCATCAAACTGGAAAAAGGGAAATGGTACACAGTAAAGGGCGGTGGCAATCTTGTGCTAAGCCCAGTAAATGTTAGAATAGAGTAATCCCAATTTGTTGGACTGAACAACACAGATTCTACGATAGGAGCAAGGTTGATAAGCCTTGCTCCTTTTCCTATGCTTGGAGTTCCGTCAAATCGACGAAGGTTTTGGCGGATAGGCTTATATCAACACAAAAGGTAAAAGGGAGCAACGGGAGCAGCAGGCAACACGCAACAGTTTGTTTACTTGACAGATTCTGCGAAAATGTGATAACATCAACTGGACAGTCTATTGACTGTCCGTTATTTTTATGCGCAGGAGTCTGCCATGTTCGGATATGTTTTAGCCAACCCAAACTGCATGAATGAAGAGGAATATGAGCGCTATCGCGGGGCATATTGCGGTCTGTGCCGGACATTGGGACGGCGCCACGGTCAATTGAGTCGATTGTCGCTCACCTTTGATATGACCTTCCTCGCTTTATTTTTGGGGGCATTGTATGAACCCGCAGAAACCACGGAGACGTTTCGCTGCGTGATGCACCCCAAGGGCACCCATCGGTCTGTCGCAACGAAGTATACGGAATATGCGGCGGATATGAATGTATTGCTGGCGTATCTGAATTTTTTGGACGACTGGCAGGATGACCGCAGCATAACGGCTTTGGTGGAATCCAAGCTGTTTCAACGGGCATATTCCCGAGCGGCGGAGCTGTACCCCCGGCAGGCAAAAACGGTTTCCGACGCGCTGCAGCGGCTGACGGAGCTGGAAAAGGCGGGGGAGCGGCAATTGGACGCCGGGGCGAATTGTTTCGGGGATTTGTTGGGCGAGTTATTCGTTTATGACCCGAATGATTATTGGGCACCGCGGCTGCACGACTTCGGCTATGCGCTGGGAAAATTGATTTATCTGTATGACGCCTGCATGGACTATGAAAAGGACAAGAAAAGCGGCAGCTACAATCCGCTGCTGTGGGCGTATCCGGACGGATTACCCGGGGAAACGGCGCGGAATCTGCTGCAAATGCTGGCAGGACAATGCACAAATCTATTTGAAGGCTTGCCAATTACGCAGGATGATGGTATTATCAAAAATATCTTGTATTCCGGCGTATGGATGAGATTCGACGAGAAATATGGAAATCAAGGCGACGGGAGTTCCGCAACATGAGAGACCCTTATGAAGTTCTGGGCGTGTCGAGAGACGCCTCCGAGGACGAAATCAAAACTGCATATCGAAAACTTGCAAAGAAGTATCACCCTGATGTGAATCCGGGAGATGCCTCTGCGGCGGAGAAAATGAACGAAATCAACGCGGCGTATGACGCGATTCGGAACGGCACAGCCAATCAGCAGAGCTACGGCGGATACGGTGCAGCCGGACAGCAGTACGGCTATCAGCAGGGGTATAACTACGGTTATCAGGGGTATGCCGGCAGTCAGCAATATGCCTCTGTCATTCATTTCATCAACAATGGACAGTATGAGCAGGCGCTGCGGCTGTTGGACGAGGTACCGATGCAGAACCGAGATGGAGAGTGGTTCTTCCTCAGCGCCAACGCAAACTATGCCGTGGGAAATTCCATCACGGCCATGGACCATGCCCAGAAAGCGGTTTCTATGGACCCGGGCAATCTGCAATACTTGCTGTTTTTGCAGCAGCTGCGGCAGGGAAGTGAAAGCTATCAGACCCGGCAGGATCAGTACACCACGGTGCATATGGGGGGCGGAAATCTGTGCGCCAGCCTGTGCATTGCAAATCTGTGTATGCGGTTCTGCTGCTTTGGCTGCTGAATATTACGTATCAAAACGTACAGCCCACGTCATGTTCGACGTGGGCTGTATTTTTATGCCAAACCGATGGATTGCAAGGTTTCATCGGTAAATTGATTCAGCGCCGTTGTATTCAGCGCAGGACGATAAAATTGCTCCAGTTTATCGTGCTTTGCCTTTGCTTGGGCAAGCTCTTGAGTGGCGGCGCGAATCAGCAGCTGTTCCGTTTTCTGCGCCGCGCTGCGGTCCGATGCAGGACGGTTGGGGGCAAATCGGTCCAACGGCAGAATCGGTTCATCGGCAGCCGGGGACCAATCTTCACCGCAGGTGATAAACCCGGTTTGCAGCTCCGGGAACAACACAGCCTCCGTCAGCTCCGGGCACAAGGGGTCCGGACATACGATAGTCGTAACTTTGGCAGCTGCGGCGGAATGAATCAGTTGAGTGAGAAACTGATTGGCCAATCCGGATTCATTTTCCAGCCAACAGCATTTGCTGCAAAG
>CAJMMY010000172.1 GCA_905214605.1 uncultured bacterium
AATGAATCATCAAGTGAAATCGAGCTGGTCGGAGCATTGTCGGATTTAACTGAAATTCTTCACCGGGCTTATGGTGTTGCGCCGATTCTTTTGGTTGATAACTATGATGTTCCGATTCAGCAAATCAATTGCGCGAATTCCTACCGAAAATTGGTTCAATTTCTCAGAAATCTGTTTGCCGGTGGCATAAAAGACAATCCCCATCTTTCCTTTGCGGTTTTGACCGGAATTCTTCACCCGGGTAAGTACGGTCTGTTTGATGATTTGGGCAATGCGTCTGTGTACACGGTTTTGGACCACAAATACAGCAATTATTTTGGCTTTACGGAAGAGGAAATCCGCTCTGTTGCGGACTATTATAATGCAGCAGACCGATTTGAAGAAATCCGAAACTGGTATGGCGGTTATCAAATCGGAAAAACAGAGATATTCCAACCGTGGTCAACCATGAATTATCTCAGCTGCGGATGCGAGCCTCGCGTTTTCTGGCAGACAAATCCATGCAATCGGGTATTGACAGATGCAGTCAGTCACGCCGACTGGGAAATGCTGCAAAAACTCATCCGCCTTTTGAACGGAAATCAATTTGCGGCTTGCGTTGACACCGGGATATCGGCGGCGCAGATTTCGGAAGATGCCTCGGCTTTGTACAGCTATATGCTGATGTCCGGATATTTAAAGTCTATTCAGACGGAATCGTCTATCAGCGGAGACTTTATGTGTCAGTTGGCGTTGCCGAATCAAGAGGTTTCTTTTTTGTATCGCAGAGCGGTCTTGCAGGCACTGGAAGATTCGATTTCACACCAGACTGCGATGTCCATTCAAGAAATGCTTTATATCAACGACCGCGCAGGATTACAGGAAAAAATTCCGGTACTTCTGACACAAATACTGCGTGCGTTGGGTGAGGTGAACTATCCGAAAATTTTACTTGGACTGTGTGCGTTGTTCAGCGGAGCTTATACGGTCAACGGAATGGAAAATGGCAGCGGACGATTCGATGTGCAAATGAAACCCAAAAACAAAGAGTTGCCCGGAATTCTTATCGGCTTTCGCACGGAAAAAAATTATGCCGGCTATGCGTTGAAACAGCTGGCAGAAACGGCATTAAAGCAATTGAGCGACAAAAAACTGGACGCGGAATTGTCCTTATCCGGTGTCAAAGTGATTTATAAATACGGCGTTGCATTCAGCGGAAAAAACGTGGAGCTGATGATGCGCTGAGCTTGAAAAAGGATTTCCTTTGCTGAGGGAAATCCTTTTTCTGCGTTGTATGCATACTTCCAAAGATAGGACATAGTCTCATACTGAGGTGAGAGTATGTCATCAACCATACAGCAGGTCTTCCGATTATTTCCGGAGCAGCTGCAGGAAACATTGCGCACTGCAGCGCCGGATAGTAGTACATGGGAAGAAATTCACGTGCAGTTGGGAAAACCGCTGCGCATTAAAACAGCAATGGGGGAGCAGGTCATCGCACCAGAGCACCCGGTGAGCGATCTGGAACTTCGGTACATACTCACTTGCGCCACTGCCGGGTCCTATCATACCTACATCGACTCCATTCGTCAGGGATATGTTCCGCTGCCCGGCGGATGTCGGCTGGGCATCTGCCGAGAAGGCAGCAGTCGAAACGGACAGACACTTTCCCTGCGAAATCTATCTTCATTATGCATTCGAATTCCTCATGCCGCTGTGGGGTGCGGAGACAAAATTCTGCCCCAGTTACTGGATGAGAATGGATTTCACGACACGTTGATTCTCTCACCGCCGGGGATGGGGAAAACCACACTTCTCCGGGAACTGATTCGAACGCTTTCCAATTCCGGGTATCGAATTTCCGTAGCCGATGAACGCGGAGAGATTGCAGCCGTAATCGGCGGGCAGCCGCAGTTTGATTTGGGTGAGCAATGCGATATTTTATCCGGTATTCCAAAATGCAAGGCGGCAATCATGATGATTCGTACCATGGCTCCTGATATTTTGGCAATGGACGAGGTGACCGCCTTTGCAGACATGCCTGCGATTGAAGAGGCAGCGGGTTGCGGTGTGCGTTTATTGACCACAGTTCACGGACAAAATCGAAAAAGTTTGGAGCAAAAGCCTATGTTTGCGCAGTTGTTGCGCTGCGGGATTTTTGAACGATTGGTGGAAATCCGAAAAGAACAGGGGCAGCGAATGTATACGGTGGAGCGCTTAATATGATACGATGGTTTGGTGCGATTTGTTTGATATTAGCCGGCGGCATATTCGGTTGGCAGCATTCTGTGTCAGACCGGCAGAAAGTGCAGTATTTGTCTGATTTGATTCACGCGCTGGAGCTGATGCGCGCGGAGATTTTGAATACACAGCCAACCATTCCGGAGTTATTGGAGTTCAGTATAGAGCAGGGGAGTACGGTGCAGCCGTTGTTTGCAGAAGTATTGCAGGGAATCCAAGTGTTAGGGATACCGCAGTTTGCGAATTGTTGGCGGACTGCAGTTTTCCGGGAATGTTCTTGTCTGAGCAACACTGAGCAAAGCGGTCTGTTGGCGTTGGGTTCTGTTTTGGGGCAGTACGATGTAGAAGAAGAGGCTAACGGAATTGACCGCTGCCTGCGAGAATTGGATGCTGCTTATGAAAAAACGAAGACGCAGACCTTGCAAAACAAGGCAATTTACTACGGTGTGGGGCTGACGGCGGCAGGGATGCTGGCGATCCTACTTATATAAAAAGTATTGACAGAAACCTACGAATAAGCTATGATATGAGCCGATATTCACACTGGAATGTTGTCGGCTGATTTTGGATATAAGCGAATGATACGCTGTGAAAAATCCGGGAGTTTTTGACAACTCTCGGATTTTACTATTTCGAGGAACGAGCCGGGGACCATAGAGAAATGAGGAATTGATTATGCAACAGCTTTCCACCCGTACCAATACGTTCACGGATTCTCTGATTCGTCGTATGACCCGGGTTTCCCTGCAGTATGACGCAGTGAACCTGTCTCAGGGATTTCCTGACTTCAACCCGCCCAAAGCCATTACCGACCGTCTGGCAGAAATCTCCGGCGTCGGCCCTCACCAGTATGCCATTACTTGGGGCGCTCAGAACTTC
>CAJMMY010000173.1 GCA_905214605.1 uncultured bacterium
AAATCAACCCGCCGATACACACCACAGCCATCGGCTGCATCAGAGCGGTACCCATATCCTTGCCCAGAGCCATCACAAACAGGCCCAGAATCGTTGTCAAAGACGTCATGAGAATGGGGCGGATACGGGTGACACCGGCCTCCAAAATCGCCTCACGGCGGTCCCAGCCCTCCAGACGGAGCTGATTGATATAGTCCACCAACACAATGCCGTTGTTGACGATAATGCCCATCAGCATCACAAAGCCTATCATGGAAATGATACTGAATTCCATGCCCGTCAGCAGCAATGCAAGGAAACCACCGGTAAAGGCCAACGGAATGGTGAACATCACGATAAACGGGGATTTCAGAGACTGGAACTGCGCCACCATGACAAAGTACACCAATAGCATACCCAGCAGGAGCATAAGCACCAGCTGCTGCATAGCCTCCATAATGGTTTCGTTTTCGCCGGTGAATTCATAGGTCACATTTTCCGGCAGCTCCACGTTTTTCAGAGCCTTTTCTGCGGCTTGGGTCACTTTGGTGACGTTGTAGCCGTCTTCCAATTCGGCGCTGACGGTCAGATACCGTTTCTGGTTATCCCGGTGAATGGTGGTCATACTCACCGTTTTTTCCACGGTTGCCACGTCGCTCAGCTTGAATTCCGAGGTTGTGCCGTCGGCTGCGGTCTGGGTAAAGGTTTCGTCCAACAGACTGTCTACGGTTACTTTGCTTTCTTCCGGCATATCCACCACAACATCAATGCTGCTGCCGTCCAACTTGAAACTGGTGGCAGTGGCGCTGTCGGTCAGGTCTGTAGCCAGCTGCATATAAATCTGCGCGATGGTAAAGCCTTTTTCCATGGCCTTGTTACGGTCGATGTTGATGTGCAGCGCCTCGGCGGAATCCTCCAGACCGTTGGAAACCTCGGCGGTGCCGGGAACTTTTTCCAAGGCTGCACCCAGCGCCTTGGCGGCGCTTTGCAGACTTTCCATGTCATCACTGTATACATGCATGCTGACGCCGCTGCCGGTAAGCATGCTCATATCCATCATCGATGCGGTAACGCTCAGGTCGCAGGGCAGGTCGCTGCAATCCTTCAGCAGCTGATTGCCCACTTCCGTACCGGACATTCCCTCCGGCAGCGTGATGTAAACCGTCACGGTGGTATCATTGGCGGCGGACATACTCATCATGGAGGAGCTGCCCATCATGGCACCCACGTTTTCCACACCCTCAATGTCTCCGGCATACGCCAGAACCTTGTCAGCCACGGATTTTGCGGTTTCCTGGTCGGTGTCGTCATCAAAGGAAATGGTGGCGGTGACGGTATTGGAATCAATGTTGGGAACGAAGATAAAGCCGCGGGCCAGACACAAACCGGCAGTCAGCGCCAACATGGCAATTGCAGACAGGAAGACAACGGGCTTGTGGTCCAGCGCCCAGTTTCCGGCCGCCCGATATTTGCCGTACACGTTGCTCATAATGTCCTTTTTCGGTTTGCTGTCTTTTTTCAGCAGACCGGCGGACATAGCGGGCACCAAGGTCAGCGCCACAATCAAGCTGGCCAACAGCGCGTAGGTCATAGTCAAGGCCAAATCGGTGAACAGCTGTTTGGTCAGACCATCCACAAACACAATGGGCAGGAACACGCAAATGGTGGTAAGGGTAGAAGCGGTAATGGCGCCGGCCACCTGCTTGGCACCGGAAACCGCCGCCTGAATGGCATTGGCGCCTTTTGCCCGGAGTCGATATATGTTCTCAATGACCACAACGGAGTTATCCACCAACATACCCACGGCGATGGACAGACCGGACAGAGAAATCATATTCAGCGTAATGCCGGAGAAATACATCAACACAATGGCGAACACCACGCTCAAGGGCATGGAAACCAAGGTGATGAACGTGGGGCGCAGGTCCTTCAAAAACAGGAACAGCACCAGAATTGCAAAAAGCGCACCGCTGAGCAAGCTTTCCAGAATGGAATTGACAATCATGCGGATATAATCGCCCTGGTCCATCAGTGAGAAGAATTCCAGACCGGGATAGGCTTTCTGCAGAGCGTTCAGCTTGGCGTCAATGGCGTCGGATACGCTGGCGGTGGCATAGTTGGATTGCTTTTCAAAGCTGAGCATCACACCGTTGTCGCCGTTCAGCTTGGCATAAAGAGAGTCGGCATTGTCGGAAATAAAGACATCTGCCACGTCCTTCAGATAAATGGGGTCCACACCCTCCAAACCCATATCCACCAACAGCAGGTCGCCCAACTGCTCTTCGGTCTGGAATGCATCGCCCACGGATACCATGTACTGAATACCGTCCTGCTCCACATATCCGGCGGGCATAGAGAAGTTCTGGGCTGCCAGAATCTGGGAGACGGTTTTCAGCGAGAGAATACTATTCAAATCCGCTTGGGACAAGGCGGTTTCCCGACCGGATTCCAAGCTGCTCAAACCATTTTCAATCTGCACCATTGCGGACACCATTTTGGAAAGTCCGCTGACCATGGATTCCGCAGAGAGATTCTGGTTGTCCAGCTTTTGCATAATCTCTTGATATTTCCGGTTGGCTTCGTCCAACTGAATGGCCTGCTCCTGCAGCTGACGGCTCAACTCCTGGAGCGCGTCAATACTGCTTTGCAGCGCGTTTAAGCTGTTAATCATTTCCGTCAGCGCGGTATCCACTTGGGAAACGTCCAAACCGGCATCCGCCAAAAGTTTTTCCAAATCCTCGGAATTCTGGTTGGAGGGGTCCAACTGAAATGCGGTCAGCTCCATACGAGTGGTTGCTTGATCGGATACAAGCTGCCGATAGGTTTCGTCATCGGTGATGGCGCGCAGCTGCGCCTGCTTTTCCTCCGCGGGCAGGTCGGAGTTTTGAATGCGGTTGATTTCCTTCTGATAGGGCTCCAGCTGCGCATTGATGTTGGCCAGTTTTTCTTCCAACTCCTGCTTTTTCTGCCGGTCGGCAGGGGAGAGGTCCTCGGAAGTGGTTCCGGAATGCAGCGCGTCCTGCAAGGCGCTCAGCGCGTCAATGGCGCTCTGGAGGGATTTTTTACTTTCCTCCAGCTGCGCAATCTGC
>CAJMMY010000174.1 GCA_905214605.1 uncultured bacterium
CGGGACCTGCCGGACCTGCAGGCGCAACCGGGGCAATGGGACCTACGGGACCTGCGGGTGCAGCCGGGGCAATCGGACCCACCGGGCCTGCCGGACCCGCCGGCGCAGCCGGGGCAATCGGACCTACGGGACCTGCGGGTGCAGCCGGGGCAATCGGACCTACGGGGCCTGCCGGACCTGCGGGCGCAGCCGGGGCAATGGGACCTACCGGGCCTGCCGGACCCGCCGGTGCTGCCGGGGCAATCGGGCCCACCGGGCCTGCCGGACCCGCCGGCGCAACCGGGGCAATCGGACCCACCGGTCCTGCCGGACCTGCCGGTGCAGCCGGGGAAACCGGACCTACCGGGCCCGCCGGACCTGCGGGTGTGGTTACCCCCGGTGCTGCTGTGGCTGATCTGGCCGGATCCGCCGATTTGGCCGACGTCATCGGCACGGTCAACGCCCTGCTGGCCTCTCTCCGCGCCGCCGGACTGCTGGCAACCTGAATACGGAAACAGAGCTGCAAAATCTGCAGCTCTGTTTGCACGTTTTGGCCCCCTTCCGCATAGAATATCAGCAGGATTGGGGGAATTTCTTTGAAAATCGCAGTCTATGCCATTTGTAAAAACGAATCCGCATTCGTGGACCGATGGGCGGATTCCATGGGTGAGGCAGACGAAATTTACGTTCTGGACACGGGCTCCACCGACGATACGGTGGAAAAACTCCGCCGCCGGGGCATTTGCGTCACCCAAGAGATCATTCAGCCCTGGCGGTTTGACACCGCCCGAAACCGGGCCCTTGCATTGGTGCCGGAAGACACCGACTTATGCGTTTCCACGGATTTGGACGAGGTGTTTCGCCCCGGTTGGCGGCAGCTTTTGGAGCAGGTCTGGACGCCTGCACTCCAGCAAATCTATTTCCGCTACACGTGGAATTTTCTGCCGGACGGCAGCGAGGGCTACGTATTCTGGCGGGAGAAAATCCATGCCCGCCATGGATTCCGTTGGACTCATCCGGTTCACGAGGTTCTGACCTATCAAGGGCCCGGACAGCCCCGTTCCCTCTGCGTGGAGGGGATTCAGCTGGACCATCACCCGGACCCGGAGAAGTCCCGGGCGCAATATCTGCCGCTGCTGGAATTGGCCGTGGCAGAAGACCCCCACGATGACCGAAACCGCCACTATCTGGGCCGGGAATATTTTTACCGCGGACAGTGGAGCAGCTGTATTCAGACCCTGCAATCTCATTTGCGGATGCCGGAATCCCAATGGGCCGATGAGCGGTGCGCCTCCCTGCGGTATATCGCGAAATCCCATCAAGCACTGGGCCATTCCCGGGAAGCTCTGCGGTACCTTCTCCGCGCTTGTGGAGAGGCTCCGTGGCTGCGGGAGCCTTGGGTAGACCTGGCGGTTGACTGCTATCAAAACGGCCGTTGGAGCGGCTGTCTGTTCGCCTGCGAGCAAGCGCTGGCCATCACCCGGCGTCCCATGTCCTATATCAGCGAGGCGGACAGTTGGGGCAGCCTGCCGGAGGACTTGGCAGCCCTTGCCTGCTATCACTTGGGACAGATGCAGAACGCCGCAGCCTACGGCCTTGCAGCCGTAAAAAAATCTCCCTCAGACGAACGTCTGAAGGAGAATCTGCGTTGGTATGAACAAGCGCTACAAGGTTAGAGCACCCGCTTGGCACCCACATAGTTGCGCACATAGTAGGAAGAATTCAAGTCCGTAATGATGACCTTTCCGCCGCCGGAGGAGGCATGAATGAACTGACCGTCGCCGATATACATGCCCACATGACCCACAGACTGGCTGGAGCTGGAGAAAAACACCAAATCGCCCACCTGCAGGTCGCTTTTGCTGACGCTGGTGCCGTTGTTGTTGTACTGCTGCGCCGCAGTGCGGTCCAAAGTAATGCCGTTCTGGGCAAACACATACCGGGTAAAGCCGGAGCAGTCAAAGCCGTTGGCGGTGGTGCCGCCGTACACGTAGCGCACACCCAGCAGATTTTTTGCCGTGGTGGTCAGCGCGGAGGCTGTATTGGTCACTCCCAAGGTCTGCGCATACACGTCACCGCCGGGGGAAACCTTCATGTAGTCGGAATGGACATAACCGGTTACGCCGTTGCAGCTGACTTGATACCAGTTGCCGGAAACTCCGGTCACATTCATGGTGGCGCCGCTGTTGTATGTACCCAAAATCGCGGTATTGGTTCCGGCGCCGGCGCGCATACGCACATTGGTTCCGGTGACGGTGCCGATCCCGAAATCATCGGTCAGAGTCTGTCTGTACTTCAGATACTGGGTGGACATATAGCCCTGAACGCCCTTGTAAATCACCGGATTCCAGCCGTTGTTGCTGTTGCCCAGAACAATGACGGAATCGCCCTGATTGCCGATGGTGATGGATTCATAGCCTGTACCCGCGCCGGCACGGAGCCGGACACCGGTGGTCAAGGTTGCCCCGCCCACAGACGCTGCGCTGGCGGGAACTGCGAACACCGACGTTGCCAAAATAGCCGTCAGACACAGGCTCAATGTATGCTTTTTGATGGAGTGTTTGTTCATGCTGTTGTTGTGCGGTTCTTCCGACGTTTCGGAAGATGCCTCACCTTGCCTTTCTGATAGATTTGCGGTTTTTTTATTTCGTGGTCAGCGCCCGCTCCAGCCAGATGGTTGCCAAATCCATGGCAGCGTACAGACTGTCTTTTTCGCTCTTTTTGACGATACGGTCTTTCGTTTTGATTTCCGGGTCCGTCAGCTGCAGCTGCACGGAAACCTTGGTTGCCACGTCCAGATCTTTGACCTTTTTGCTGTCCATGATCTGAATCTGTACAATATATGGATCGGACATATCGCCGAAGTAAATCAAGTTATCTTTTCTACGAAGAGGGTGACCTTTATATTCCAATGCGTTTTTCGCCATCCGTAATACCTCCCAATTATTGTCACCAAATTGTAACACTAATCCGATTTTCTGTCAACTCCCCACACCCGGAAAACTCCGGGTTTTTTCTCTCATTTTTTCTTGATTTTCCAAGTATTTCCGCCATAATCCCGAAAAAAAGAACACC
>CAJMMY010000175.1 GCA_905214605.1 uncultured bacterium
CGGAGGGAGCGTTTTTTGTTTTTGAATGGAGCCGGCTGCTCTGCGGCGCAGCGCCGGGCTTTTTGACGGGCGGATTCGCGGGGGATTGTTGTAATTTTGCGGTTGTTGTGGTATAGTAAATTGATTTAATCTGTGGTTCGTTTCGGAACTGCAAAGTCGGCCGTATTCGGCAAAGGAGTGAGTTCTGTATGGACGCAATTCAAACGCTGAGCACCTGGATTCAGGAAAGCAACAATATTGTGTTTTTTGGCGGTGCGGGAGTTTCCACGGAAAGCGGAATTCCGGATTTCCGCAGCGTGGACGGCTTGTATCATCAGAAGTACAAGTTCCCCCCGGAAACAATTCTGAGCCACACTTTTTTTGAACGGAACCCGGAAGAGTTTTACACTTTTTATCGGGATAAACTGATTGTACACGGCGCAAAGCCCAATGCGGCGCACTTGAAATTGGCGCAGTGGGAGCAGGAAGGAAAACTGAAAGCCGTGATCACCCAGAATATTGACGGTCTGCATCAGGCGGCCGGGAGTAAGCACGTTTTGGAGCTCCACGGCAGCGTTCATCGGTGCTACTGTGCCCGCTGCCGGAAACCGTATCCGGAAAGCGCTGTGAATGACAGCGAGGGCATTCCCCGCTGCAGCTGCGGCGGAATCATTCGGCCGGATGTGGTGCTGTATGAAGAGGGCTTGGACGACCGGATTTTGTCCGAATCCTTGCATCTGATTCGGAATGCGGAGATTTTGATCATCGGCGGAACATCATTGAATGTTTATCCCGCAGCCGGTTTGATTGATTACTACCGGGGCAGCAAGCTGGTGCTGATCAATCTGTCGGAAACCCCGGCGGACCACCGGGCCAATCTGGTGATTCACGGAAAAATCGGAGAGGTATTTTCACAATTATGAATCGAATTAACGTATTAGGCGTTTCTTTTGACAACGTAACTATGGACGAGGCGATTGCCCGGGCAATGTCTCTGCTGCATGAGGGAAAACAGGGATATGTGGTGACGCCCAACCCGGAAATCGTGATGAATGCCCGGGAAAATCCGGGGCTGATGCAGGCTGTGAGCCGGGCGTCTCTGGTGCTGCCGGACGGTGTGGGCGTGATTTACGGCGCAAAGATTCTGGGTACCCCGCTGCAGGAAAAAACCCCCGGCATTGACTTTGCTGCCGGTGTGATGGAGCAGCTGAGCCATCAAGGGGGCAGCGTGTATCTGTTCGGCGCAAAGCCCGGCGTGGCGGAGCTGGCAGGGGAGAATCTGATGAAACGATTCCCCGGCTTGAAAATTGCCGGAACCAGTGACGGTTATTTCACCGATGACGGCCCCATTGTGGAAAAAATCAATGCGGCGCACCCGGATTTGCTGCTGGTTTGTCTGGGCTCTCCAAAACAGGAATTCTGGATGCAGGAGCATTTGGGCAAGGTAGACGCCGGACTGATGGCCGGTTTGGGCGGCAGTCTGGACGTATTCGCCGGTGTGGTGGAGCGCGCCCCGGAAAAATGGCAGAAGTTGGGTCTGGAATGGCTGTATCGTCTGCTGAAAGAACCCAAGCGCATCGGGCGAATGATGAAATTGCCCCAGTTTGCGGTGTGCGCTGTAAAAGAAAGGGTGTGCAGAAGATGAGTCAGGGAAAACTGATTGTGCTGGAGGGAATTGACGGCAGCGGAAAATCCGTGCAGTACCGTCAGCTGTGTCAGCGTCTGGAGGCGGAGGGCATTGCCTTTGCCCATGTGGGATTTCCCCATTACGAAAGCCCCTCTTCCACTTTGGTGAAAATGTATCTGAACGGGGATTTCGGAAAGAATCCCTCTGATGTGAATGCCTATGCGGCGTCTACTTTCTATGCGGTGGACCGCTACGCATCGTATGCCGCAGACAGCTGGGGCAAGTATTATCAGCAGGGCGGTCTGGTGCTGTCCGACCGATACACTACGTCCAACGCGGTGCATCAGGGCTGCAAGTTGTCGGAAGCGGAGCTGCCGGAATTTTTCGATTGGCTGTACGATTTGGAATATGTACGTATGGGGCTGCCCCGACCGGATATGGTGATTTATCTGGACGTGAGTGTTGAGCTGTCTCTTCAGCGAATGGCAGAGCGCCGGAATGCCGACGGCAGCAAAGCGGATATTCACGAAAAGGACCCCCACTATTTGGAGCAATGTCTGGCATTGGGCCATAAGGCTGCCGCCCACTACGGCTGGCATGTTGTGGATTATCAGAAAGATGGCCGCATCTTGTCCATTGAGGAAAAACACGAAGAAATTTATAAACTGATTCGGAATGAATTGCAGCATGATTGAACAGAAACGAGCCCTGCGGGCTTGGGCCCGGGAGATGGGAACGAAACAGAGCTATCTGGAGCTGATTCGGTCTGACGGACAGATTCTGCGGCAGATTTTGTGCAGCGATGCCTATCGGAATGCAAGCACGGTGTATGCCTATTACAGCGTGGGCCGAGAGGTGGATACCCGTCAGCTGTTGGCTCACTGTCTCCGGGACGGAAAAACCGTTGGTCTGCCGGTTTGTATGGCAGACGGCAGTATGACTTTCCGGAAGTATACCGGGCAGCTGCTGCCGGGGGCATACGGAATTCCCATTCCGGACGGCCCGGAATTGCCGCCGCCGGAGCGGTCGGACCTGTTTCTGGTGCCCGGCTTGTGCTTTGACCGGTGGGGAAACCGATTGGGGCAGGGCGGCGGATACTATGACCGCTATCTGGAACAGTTTCCCTCGGCGCAGGTGGGCGTTTGCCGCCGTCCGTTTTATCTGGAGGAAATTCCCCATGAGGAAACGGACCGCGCCATGACCGCGGTGATTACGGAAGACGGTTGGATGCCCATTCGGAGATGAAAAAACGGGGTTTCCGAAGAAACCCCGTGGAATTTGGGTCAGCAGCAGCTGTTGCCGCAGCCGCAATCATTCCCGCAGCAGTTGTTGTTGCCGCAATTGCCGCCGAAACCGCCGCAGCAGAACAACAGAATGAGAAT
>CAJMMY010000176.1 GCA_905214605.1 uncultured bacterium
AAGGGCCCGCCGCAAAGTTGTACGTATGTTCTCTTGCCATGATGGTTACCTCGATTCTACTGATTTCCCTATCTTATAACCAGTTAACCAGTTTGTTACAGTATACACAATCACGTTTGCCCCGTCAAACCACTTCTCCGACGAGGTTTTCCCCGGAAATTCCGGAAATTTTGACATTTTTCACAAGTCCACGGAGATTTTCACCCTCTGCCACCACAGTGCAGTAGTTGGCGCCGTGACCGTGCCAGAGATTGCCGTCATGGGTCTCAAACAGCACCTCAATGGTCTTGCCCACGCAGTTTTCCATGTAGGTCCGATGCATTTCGTCCGCCACCTTCTGCGCCTCATGGGCACGGCGGGCTTTTTCGTTTTTCGTCACCTGACCGGGCATTTTTTCCGCCTTTGTGCCGGGGCGCACGGAATAGGGGAAAATGTGCATATCGGAAAATCTGCATTTCCGAATGAATTCCAGGGTCTCCGCCTGGTCTTCCAGTGTTTCTCCGGGGAATCCGGTAATCAAGTCCGCGGTAAACGCGCAGCCGGGGAAGTATTTCTCCAGAACCTCCACGCACTCATAAAACCGGGCGGTATCGTACTTCCGGTTCATATTTTTCAGCGTTTTATCGCAGCCGGACTGCAAAGACAGATGGAAATGAGGGCAGACCCGACCGGTGGCGGCAATGCGCCGGGCAAAGTCCTCCGTAATGACCGTGGGCTCCAGAGAGCCCAGCCGCAGACGAATTTCCGGCGCAGCGGCAGCAATGGCCTCCACGCAGTCCGCCAAATTGGGCTTGCCGGGCAAATCCGAGCCGTAAGAGGCAATCTCAATGCCGGTAATCACCAGCTCCCGATAGCCTTCATCCTGCAGCTGCTTTGCCTGACGGGCAGCCGCCTCCAAGGGCAGGGAACGCACACGCCCCCGGGTAAAGGGAATCACACAGTAGGTGCAGAAATTCAGGCAGCCGTCCTCGATTTTCAGCATGGCGCGGGTCCGACCGGCCACAGCGCCGGCAGGCAGCTCTTCAAACAGATTCCGGTGGAACGGGTCGTCAATCTGCTCCACAACCGATGCGTTCTCCGCCTGCTTGTCCGCAACGGCTTTTTCAATGGCGTCCACCAACTCATGCTTGTCTCCGCTGCCAAACACCACGTCAGCACCGATTTCCTTTGCCTCATCGGCGCTGATCTGAGACCAACAGCCGCAGACCACAACGGCAGCCTCCGGGTGAGCCGTTTCCAGATGGCGCACCGCCTGCCGGGATTTCCGTCCGCTCTCCGCCGTCACAGCGCAAGTGTTGATAATCACCGCGTCCGCCCGCTCTCCTTCTGCCGCCGGAGCATGTCCCCGCTCCTGCAGCATGGTTTCCATCGCCTGGGTTTCATATTGGTTGACCTTACAGCCAAGAGTCGTTATAATGTACTTCATAAAAACGAATACCTTTCAAAGGAATGATAAAATGATTTATTTAGATAATGCAGCCACCACCCGGGTTTGCCCGGAGGCAGCGGAAATTGCGTATAAAATGATGACCGAGAACTTCGGCAATCCCAGCTCCACCCATCAAGCCGGTCGGGAGGCCGCCGCAGCCCTGAAAAAAGCCCGGAAACAAGTGGCCGACGCACTGGGCTGCATGCCGGAAGAACTTTACTTCACGTCCTGCGGCTCCGAGGCCGACAACTGGGCCATTGTCCGGGGCGCCGAGAGTATGTCCCGAAAGGGCAAGCACGTCATTACTTCCACCGTGGAGCATGACGCGGTCCGGGAGTCCATGAAAGAACTGGAGCGCCGGGGCTATGAGGTCACGTGGCTTTCTCCCGATGAAACGGGCGCGGTTCCCGTCTCCTCCGTTGCCGCAGCACTCCGCTCTGATACTATACTCGTTTCTCTCATGCTGGTCAACAATGAAACCGGCGCAATCACGGATATTCCGGGCATTTCCAAGGCTTTGAAAGCCGCCGACTCCATTGCATTGCTCCACACCGACGCGGTGCAGGGATTTCTGAAGGTTCCCTTTCAGGCAAAGACCCTGGGCGCGGATATGATCAGCATTTCCGGTCATAAAATTCATGCCCCCAAGGGCATCGGCGCCCTGTATATCCGCAAGGGCATGAAACCCGCCGCCAAGCTGCTGCCCTATATCATGGGCGGCCATCAAGAAAACGAAATGCGGGCCGGTACGGAGAACCTGCCGCAAATTGCAGCCTTCGGCGTTGCTGCGGAGCTGGGCCGGAAAGAACAGAAACACGCAGCTGAACACATGGAACAGCTGCGCGCACATATCGTGGAACGGTTGCAGCAAGAGCTGCCCGGTGTGGTGTTCATCGGCGGGGGCGCGCCCCATGTACTCTCCCTCTCCCTGCCGGGATATCGGAGCGAGGTGCTGATGAACTTCCTGGACCGGAACGGCATTTGCGTTTCCCGGAGCTCCGCCTGCAAGCAGGGCCGCCGGAGCCACGTGCTGGAGGCCATGGGATTAAGCCCCAAGGTCATTGACGGCGCAATCCGCGTCAGCTTTTCCCGGTACACCACCACGGAAGAAGCCGACGCGCTGTGCGATGCATTGAAAGAGGCGAAAGAATCACTCTTTCCCGTCCTCGGCTGAATCGGAATCGGCTTGGTCGGATTTCTTCCGATGTTTCGACCGTTTCCGAGGCCGTTCTCCGGGTTCCCGCTGAATGGGAATGCCCGTTTCCGGGTCCATCGATTCCATATTGATATACTGCGCGGTCTGTGTGGACAGGCCGCGTTTTTTTAGTCCTGCGTCAATCAGAGAGTTGTATCCGGCGCTGAGCACCACGAATACCGGCACGCCGATAATCATGCCCGCCACGCCGAACAGCGTTCCGCACACCACAATGGAGAACATGACCCAGAATCCGCTGATGCCTACCCGGCTGCCCAGAATTTTGGGTCCGATGATGTTGCCGTCCACCTGCTGCAGCACCAGAACGAACAGCACGA
>CAJMMY010000177.1 GCA_905214605.1 uncultured bacterium
TATCTCCGGCGGTGCCGATACGTTCCTGTCCACCGGTAAGGCAAAAACTCTGGACGCGACTCTGGCAAGATTGACCAAGTGGTTCGCTCTGGTTTTTGTCATTCTGACTCTGATTCTGAACCTGATCTGATTTCCATCGAAATCACTTATAAAACGGCGCTGAGAGAAGATGCTCTTTCTTTTCTCGGCGCCGTTTTATTTGTCTCCCCCGCCTCTGTTAAATGTCACCTTATTTTTTAAAAGCAGTTGACATTTCCGCAAAGTGTGCTATGATACTGACCAACACAACGTGCAAGGAGGCACTTTTTTATGGAAACAAGCGCAGAGAAGAAATCGATTTTTTCCGTCCGGGAACTGGCCTATATGGGTATTTTTGCGGCATTGATTGCCGTTTGCTCCTGGATTTCCGTTCCGACCCCGTGGGATATTTCTTTTACCCTGCAAACCTTTGCAGTCTGTCTGACCATCGCTCTGCTGGGCACCAAACGGGGTACTTTGACCGTGCTGATTTACATTCTGCTGGGTCTGGTGGGACTTCCGGTCTTTTCCGGATTCCGCTCCGGTGTGGGCGCATTGTTCGGCGCAACCGGCGGATACATCATCGGATTCCTGTTCATGGGTCTGCTGACCGGTTTGCTGCTGGACCGTTTCGGTAAAAGCGTTCCCATGCTGGCGATTGCTATGGCTGCCGGTCTTGCCGTTTGCTATCTGTTCGGAACCCTTTGGTTCGTAAAAGTTTACGTCAGCCCCACCGGTCCCGTGGGCTTTGCAGCCGCATTCGGTATGTGTGTACTTCCCTATCTGATTCCCGACTGCGTTAAAATCGCACTGGCCATTCTGCTCACCAAGCGTCTGGCTCCCCATCTGAAACTGGATACTTAACGGAAAGGAGTGTCTTTCGTGGCATTGAAAGACCAAGTTCTGACCTTGTTGGAACAGCATAAAGGCAGTTATCTCTCTGGAGAAGAAATGGCCGAGCAGCTGGGCGTCAGCCGGAATTCCGTCTGGAAAGCCATTAAGCAGCTGCAAACGGAAGGTCATCAAATCACCGGCGTCAATCGTCTTGGGTATACTTTGGACAGCCGAAACAATGTGCTTTCCGCCCCGGGCATTCAGAAATATCTGAAAGACCCCACCCTGCAAATCACGGTGCAATCCTCCGTAACGTCCACGAATACCCTGCTGAAACAAGCCGCAGAAAACGGTGCGCCGGAAGGAACCGTTTTGGTGGCAGAGGAGCAAACCGCCGGTCGGGGGCGTTTGGGCAGAAGTTTCTACTCCCCTGCCGGTACCGGTGTGTACTTCAGTCTTGTGCTCCGCCCCGCCTTCTCCGCCGCGGAAAGCTCTCTGATTACCACTTGCGCTGCAGTGGCGGCTGCCGGCGCCATGGAAGAAATCTCCGGACACCCCACGCAGATTAAATGGGTCAACGATATTTACACCGCCGGACGAAAGGTCTGCGGAATTCTCACCGAGGCTGCCATTGATATGGAAAGCGGCGGCTTGCAGTATGCCGTGTTGGGCATTGGCATCAACCTGCTGAAACCGGAAAACGATTTCCCGGAAGAGATTCGGGACCGCGCCGGTGCGCTGTTTACCGATGATGCCGACGGTGATTTCCGTTGCCGATTGGTTGCGGAAATTCTGAACCGGTTTATGGCAGATTACCGGAATCTGACGGAAAAACGGTTTCTGGAGGAGTATCGCCGGCGCTCTATGCTCACCGGACAAGAGGTGGAAATTCTCCGCGGCGGCACCGTTGTTCCCGCCAAAGCACTGGGCATTGACGACGATTTCGGTCTGATTGTGGAATATCCCGACGGTCGGCAGGAGCATCTCGGTTCCGGTGACGTGTCTGTTCGGAAAACTCAGACAAAGTGACGAAATTTCTTGATTTTTTCTGTGAATTCTGATTGACAAGCCTTTGGAAATATGATACCATACTAAGGCCGCATTGAATGGGTTTTCAAGGGGGTTCCCCACCCATGAGAGCGAGACCTGCAGAAAGGAAGATATCATAGTGAAACATGCCATTATCGTAACCGGCGGCAAGCAGTACCGCGTCGCAGAAGGTGACGTTCTGTTCATTGAAAAGCTGAATGCTGAAGCCGGCGAGACCGTGGAGTTCGACCAGGTGCTGGCAGTCATTGACGAAGGCGCTGCAAAGTTCGGCACTCCGGTTCTGGAAGGCGCAACCGTTTCCGCAAGCGTCGTGAAAAACGGCCGCGGCAAGAAGGTTCGCGTGTTCAAGATGAAGCCTAAAAAAGGCTATCGTCGTACTCAGGGTCACAGACAGCCCTACACGAAGGTCGAAATCAAGACCATCAACGCTTAAGTTTAGTTTTCAATGACCAAGACACATGGAGGTGTAAAGCATGGCTCATAAAAAAGGTATGGGTTCCACCAAGAACGGCCGCGACAGCGAGTCTAAACGTCTTGGACCCAAAAAGGCCGACGGTCAGCACGTTCTGGCCGGCAACATCCTTGTCAGACAGCGCGGAACCAAAATCCATCCGGGCACTAACGTCGGTAAGGGTAGCGATGACACCCTGTTCGCAAAGGTTGACGGCGTCGTCAAGTTCGAGCGTATGGGTAAGGATCGCAAGAAGGTCTCCGTTTACGAGATCACTCAGTAAATGTCTTCGGCGGGCAGGTACTTATGTACCTGCTCGTTTTCTATCCCCAAAATTCCATGAATTTCGGGGAAACGCAACAGAATTCGCCCTGCCCTTTCGGCAGGTACAACACAGGAGGAAACATGGCCTCATCTTTTGTAGATAAAGTAACCATTACCGTGGCTGCCGGCAAGGGCGGCAACGGAGCGGTGGCATTCCACCGTGAAAAATATATTGCAGCCGGCGGACCGGACGGTGGTGACGGCGGCAAGGGCGGCGACGTGGTTTTCCGCGTGGACGACAATATGTCTACCCTGATGGATTTCCGTTATAAACG
>CAJMMY010000178.1 GCA_905214605.1 uncultured bacterium
AACGATGGGTCTACGAAAAATGCCGATTCCGGACAAACCGGAATCGGCATTTTGGTTTTTGTTATAATTTACATCTAATTTATATGTATAAATTATAAATTAAATCAACAACAGCAACGGCTGAGATGCTTTGGCTGCTGCCAAAGTCAAATATTCTGCGGCAGCTACATCGTCCATTGCATTGCGGTCATAGCACAGCACCAGCCGCACTTCGTCTTCCTCCAAGTCGCAAAGACCAACCGCAGCCATAGTGTCTGCCTGCAGCTCCGGCAGGAACAGCTCCACAGCATACTCGGTCAGATCCGTCACCGTCAGCGTCAGCTCCCGCTCCGCAGCCGCAGCCATGCAGGCACGGCGCAGCAGATTGCCCACTTTCGGTGCCTCGGCGCCTTTCGGCAGCTTGACCAACAGTTTCATCAGCGGTTTCAGATCCACTTCCATGGTCATAACGCCGCAATTCCGACCTGCCGGCAGCTGATTCTTCAGACGTTCGATTTCTGCGTCAATATCCCGCTTGACGATACGGCCGTTCGGACCGGTACCAATCAATTTGGAATAGTCCACATCTGCCTCAAGGGCACATTTTTTTGCATAAGGGGAGATTTTGATCCGTTCCATATCTCCACCTCATTTGCCTAACGTCTGCAGCACTGCGGCCTCAATATCCTTTGCTTGGGGATACACGGCATCTTCCAGCACCGGGGAGAAGGGAGAGCAGACATTCAAGCCCGCCACACGGCAAACCGGAGCATCCAGTTCGTCAAACAGCTCCTCCGTAATCTCGGCAGACAGCTCTGCGCCGATGCCGCCGCGTTTTACGCCTTCTTCGGAAATGACCACATTATGAGTTTTGCAAACAGACGCTTTGATGCAATCCCAATCCAGCGGCACCAGAGTCCGCAGGTCAATGACCTCTGCGTCAATGCCCTGCTTTGCCAGATTCTCGGCAGCCTCCAGCGCAAAATACACCTGACGGCTCCAAGTGATAATCGTGACGTCCTTGCCTTCCCGTTTCACATCGGCCTTGCCCAACGGAATGATGTATTCCTCATCGGGAACCTCTTCCGCTTTTGCATACAGCAGCTTATGCTCCATGAACACCACCGGGTCATCATCGCGGATTGCCGCTTTCAGCAGACCCTTTGCATCGGTCGCGGTGCAGGGTGCAACCACTTTCAGTCCGGGAATGTGGGTAAACAGCGCCTCCAGACACTGGGAGTGCTGACCGGCATTCCGACGGCCCGCGCCCATGGGGCAGCGGAACACAATGGGAATATGAACCTGACCGCCGGTCATATACCGCAGCTTGGCTGCCTGGTTCATCACGGGGTCCAAGCACACGGAGATGAAGTCATCGTACATCCATTCCACCACGGGACGGATGCCGCGCATGGCAGCGCCCACTGCCAAACCGGTAAAACCGGATTCGCTGATGGGTGTATCCCGCACGCGCCATTCACCGAATTCGTCCATCAAGCCCTGAGACAATGCGAACACGTTGCCCATAACGCCAACGTCCTCACCAATCAGAATCACGTTTTCATCCCGGCGCATTTCCTCTTCCAATGCGGCGCGCAGGGCTTTGCTCAAAGTCAGTTTACTCATCTCAGCACACTCCTTTCGTTGTCGGAGGTGAACATATTATCAATTACTTCCTCGGGATTCGGCCAAGGAGAACTCTTGGCAAATTCGTATGCAGCCAGAATTTCTTCGGTCATTGCCTTGTCAATTGCGTCCAGTTCCTCTTCGGTGGCTGCATTCTGCTCCAGCATGAACCGGCGGAAGGTCAGCACAGCGTCCTTTGCCTTGCCCTCTTCCAGATAAGATTTGGGACGATAGACAGCGGGGTCGCCGCAGTAATGGCCCTGATACCGATAGACCAGCGTTTCCACCAGATAGGGACCCTTGCCGGAACGGGCATGCTCCACAGCGGTCTTCATGGCATCATAAACAGCCAGTACGTCCATGCCGTCCACGGTTACGCCGGGAATATCATAGGCAGCGGCACGAACAGACAAATGCTCCGTGTTCGTCACCCGATGAATATTGGTGGACACGCCATACTGGTTATTTTCCAGAACGTAGACCACCGGCAGTTTCCATGCCGCCGCCATGTTCAGAGACTCATGGAAGGTCCCCTGGTTCGACGCGCCGTCGCCAAAGTACGCAACGGAAACGGAGTTGTCTCCCCGCAGCTTCGATGCATACGCACTGCCGGTTGCCAGCGGAATTCCGGCGCCGACAATGCCGTTTGCACCCAGAATGCCCAAGTCGGTGTCCACCACGTGCATGGAGCCGCCCCGACCGTGGCAATATCCGGTTTCCTTACCGAACAGCTCTGCCAGCATCTTGTCCGTGCGGGCGCCCTTGGCAATGCAGTGTCCGTGGCCGCGATGGGTTGTGGTGATGTAGTCTGTTTTCTCCAGTGCCAGAGACGTACCCACGGCGCTGGCCTCCTGTCCCAGACTCAAATGGATGTTACCGGACAGCTCGCTTCTTGTGAAAGCCTGGGCTGCCATCTCTTCGAACTTGCGGATGCGGACCATCATTTCATAGGCATGTTTCATCCAAGCCGCATCGCATTCCGGTCTCAAAATTTCCATTCGTTACTCCTTCCTTCTGATTCTTAGATATCAAATAGCAACTGAAGAATTTCTTCTTCGGTAATGCCTCCAAACATTTCATGCAGCGGGAATCGTTTCAGCACGTCCGCCACATCCTGGCGCTCAAACTTCACACCCTGCAGTGCCTGCTCCAAGGGCGCCACCTCGGAGATTGCCAAAAAGTCGCCGGTAAAGCGGATTTCCCGAATCACACCCTGCTCCACGTTGGCCGATACTTCCAATCGGCCGCCGTCAAAGCGGGCGCCGTTCCGGAAACTATATGCCGGAGATTTTCCGAAGTTCCAATCCCAAGTCCGATACTTTTCGTCCCGGAGTTTCAGAACCTC
>CAJMMY010000179.1 GCA_905214605.1 uncultured bacterium
GTCCCATGATATCCGGACGCCTTGTCATCAATCTTGCTCACCGCCAAGGTGGTGAACCCGATGATTGCAT
Organism: uncultured bacterium; assembly: GCA_905214605.1. Next base: position 71 of record CAJMMY010000179.1, read on the forward strand.
TCATAGGCGTCCGGATATCATGGGACATATTGGAAAGGAACGTACTCTTGGCGCGGTTGGCATGCTCCGCCGCCCGGACCGCCTCCGAAAGTGCCAGATTCACCTGCCGGTCGGCAGTTCGGTCAGACATGACGAGGATATATTTGATTTTCCCTTCCACTTCGCTGCCCATTGCAATGCTGTGGAACCAACGGTACTCCCCGCTCTTCTGATGAACGTATTCCTCGTCCCATTCCCGCTGCTCCCCGTTCTGCATTCCGATCAGATAATGTTTTTCGGTGTCCGACAGATTCCTCGGGTACAGATTGAACAGCACACGAGAGTCCCCTTAATTTCCTCCACGGAAATTCCCAGCAGCCTTTCCACATTCGGGCTGACATAATCCGCCTTGGCGCTGTCTGCGTCTATCATCATGAACACATCATCAATATTCTTGGCCAGCTTTTGGAACAGCTCGTCCTGATACAGAATTTCCGTGTTCTTTTGTCTCAGATTTGTACTGCTCCGGCGCAGAATCATCACAATGATAAACCCGGCTGCAATGAGTACAACGATGCTCACAATCGCTACGGTGCTGCTTTGCAGCGCACGAATGCTCTCGTTGACAATCGCCGCCGGAACCAAGCCCACGATCATCCAATCATGAATGCCCACGCTTTCATAGCTCAAGTAGTATGGATTGCCGTCTAACGTCACAAGCCGGTTGCCGCTGTTTCCCTGCTGGAAATCCTCGGACAGCGCTTGCATTTCCTTTTTGCCGATGTTGGAATGTTCCTGCAAAAGCGCAAAGAAATTGTAGTAGATTTCTTTTTGATTCGCCTCACGATTGATGACAATTCGTCCGTCGGAATGGGTTACATAACGGCTGGCACTCTCTTGAAAGGCGGAAATGTCCAATTCATTGATGATGTCCTCGTTATAAAAAGAAATCCCGATGGCATCGTATGCAAAGCCCCGATATTCCCCGGGAGCTACTGTGGTAGCAAATACCAACAACTGCGGTTTGCCCGGCAGCGTGGCATTCATCACCAGGTCTTCCCCTTGGGAAATAAATTTCTCCGGATTTCCCGTCAAGCCCAGGTAGCCCGACTCCCCCGACGGGGTCATGTAATTGCCCTCGGCAGAAAGGAAATAGAACTCGTTTGCTCCGGTTTCCTGGCGAACCGTCTCAACGTAATTCTGAATGGTCTTCTCATCGGAAAAATTCCGCAGCGTGGTTGTCCACATGTGCAGATAGGCCAGATTTTTTTCCACAACCTCATTCAGCATATTGTTGGATTGATGGAGTATTTCCGACAAATGGGACGTGCTTTCGTCATAGATGGTCCGAGAGACGAAACGGTAGTACTGAACGCTGGTGGAGACAAGGACAGCAAGCAGAATGACTGCCGCCGCCACAGTTCGGATACAGTTTCTCCCGCAGCGGTGTTGCCCTTTGATTTTTGAATTTGAATTCGTGTCGTCCATTGCTTACCTCAAAGTAATATAGTTTTCGGGCGCCGCAAGGGGTGCGGTGTGACCCTCGGTGATGTACTGCGTCCAATTTGCACGCACCGATGCGTCGTGCTCCTCAAACGGACGGCTTTCGTCCGAAAGGAAGTGCGCCATGCGTTTCGGGGTGGCAAGGCAGGTGACGGTCAATACATCATCGTCTTTCACCGCTTTTCCGTCTTTCGTCAGAGCGGTCAGGGTGTATGCTCCGTTCTTTTCCGTCACTTCCATGGAAATTCCGCTGACAACGGGCAGAGAGCCGGCATTAAAGGGCACCAAACCGCCCTCATACCCCGCCACAAAGGCTTGCACGGTCTCTTTCAGCTCCCCGCCGGTCATTTCCCGGCTGTACGCTCTCAAGTTGTTGGGCATGACCATATAACCGGCCATTTTTTCGGTATACTCCCCTTTCAGCACATTTCCCGTAAAGCTGTCGCCCTCGGCAATCAGCACATCGGTTCCATAGCAGCTGCGCAGGGAATTTGCCATCACGGAATAGGCGGCATTTCCGCCCTCGTTTTCGAACAGATTGGAGTAGGATTGTTCCGACGTCAAAACCACGTCTTCCTCGCTTTCCGACCGCTGACGCAGCAGTTTGTCGAATGCCTTGTATGCCTGCGCCCCATCGTATGTTCCCGCAATCATTTTGGAAACCACTTCCTGAGAGGCGGAAAAGAACGCATTGGAGGCGATGCGAATGTACATGTGGTTCTCCTCCACCACCGGTCTGACATCGCTCAGATATTCGGTAAAGCGGAGGGGCACGTCTTGACTGTAGCTCAATGTATCCTGCCCGTCGCAGAGAATATTCTGGGCGTCTGCCGACCGCATCACCTTCAGCACCTTCATTGCATCATCATAGCGGGACTGATTTTCTTCCAAATCCTGATTCAGCGCCACTTGGAAATAGGGCGTGGTCATAATCCACTGCTCTCCGTTCTGATTGAAGAACGGCTGGAATATGGCGTCAATGCCCTGCTCCCGGAACGCTTTTACACCGGCAGAAGAGCCGAAGTACATAGCAACCTGTCCGTTTTGAAACAGCTCGGTAACCGTGTCAAAGCCGTTGTTCAGGTCCTCTGCGGTGAGATGGGTGTCCTGAATGAACTGCTCCATGCGTTCAAAGACCCCCGGCCAAACGGTATCGTCCAGCCCCACCGGCTCGTCATTGCGCGGGTCGCTGTAAGCGGTGCGCCACTTCCGCCCCGCCGAAGAGGCAAGCTCCCCGGCAGACACGCCCTGCAAGGTTTCCATGCAGGTGTAGTCATACTTATAATCCGCCGTAAACCCGCGAATCCCCACTTCCTCAAATGCCTCGCAAGCGGAAACAAAGCTGTCGTAATCCGTGGGCAGGGGGATATCATACTGCTCAAACAATCCC
>CAJMMY010000180.1 GCA_905214605.1 uncultured bacterium
AAGATTACCACCTCCATTCTGGCGGAGGACGAAATTGCCGACGCAGCCAGTCCGGAGTTGGCTACCATTCGCCGGCAGATTCGCGCCGCTACCGCCCGGGCGCGGGAAAGCCTGCAAAAGATTATCTCTTCCCCGGCCTATGCCAAGGCATTGCAGGAACCGATTATCACCACCCGTTCCGAGCGATACGTGGTGCCCGTGAAAGCGGAGCATCGGGGTGAGGTGCCCGGTTTGGTCCATGACGTGTCTGCCTCCGGGGCAACGCTGTTTGTGGAGCCTATGGCCTCTGTGAAAGCAAACAATGAGCTGCGGGAACTGCGGGCCAAGGAGAAAACGGAAATTGACCGGATTCTCATGGAGCTGTCTGCCAATTGTGCGGCCCATCGGTCGGAAATTGATACGGATTACGTGATTTTGACCCAATTGGACCTGATTTTCGCCAAAGCAAAGCTGAGCTATCAGATGGGTGGTATGGAACCGGAGCTGTCTACCAAGTCCATGCGGTTGGTGAATGCCCGGCACCCCCTGCTGCCGAAGGAAACGGCAGTGCCCATTTCTGTGGAGCTGGGAGAAGAGTTTGATACCATGGTCATTACCGGACCCAATACCGGCGGTAAAACGGTGACCATGAAAACCATCGGCTTGCTGAATGCCATGGCGCAGTGCGGTCTGCATATCCCGGCGGGGGACGGCAGCTGCGTACCGGTGTTCAAAAATATTCTGGCAGATATCGGTGACGAGCAGAGCATTGAGCAGTCGCTGTCCACATTCTCTTCCCACATGGTGAACATTGTGCGGATTCTGAATGAAAGCGACGAGGGCTCTCTGGTGCTGTTCGATGAGCTGGCGGCAGGTACCGACCCCACAGAGGGCGCGGCATTGGCAATTTCGGTGATTGAGGCGGTGCGGCGGAAAGGCGCTTATGTTGTGGCGACCACCCATTATGCGGAGCTGAAGGTTTATGCCACCACGTCTCCCGGCGTGGTGAATGCCTCCTGCGAGTTTGATGTGGAAACCCTGCGCCCCACGTATCATCTGTTGGTGGGCATTCCCGGAAAATCCAACGCGTTTGCCATTTCTCAGCGGTTGGGACTGCCAAAGGAAATCATCGACGACGCCCGGGGCAGAATCGGTACGGAAAGCGCCAGCTTTGAGGACACCATTACGAAACTGGACACCCTGCGTCAGGCAATGGAGCGGGAAAAGGAAGAGGCGGACCGCAAGCTCCGGAAAGCGGAGGAAGACAGCAAGCAGGCTGCCAAGCTGAAAGCGGAATTGAGCGTTCGGTTGGAAATGTCCAACGAAAAAGCACGGCGGGAGGCGGAGAAAATCATTGCCGACGCCCGGGCAGAGGCGGAACGGACATTTCAGGAACTGGACCGCATGAAAGCGGAATTGCAGGCGGAAAATGACCATCAGAAAGCAAACTCCGAGCGGGCAGAGCTGCGCCGGCGCTTGAATGAGGCTCAAGAAAAGCAGCAAAAGCAGAAACAGAAAGCGCAGGAGGAGAAAAAATCCGCCCGGGAAATCCGGGTGGGGGATACGGTGGAAATTCTCTCCATGGGCATGAATGCGGAGGTAACGGAAATTTCCGCGGACCGGACGCTGTATCTGAAAGCGGGCATTATGCGGATTACCGCCCGGGAAAACGAGGTCTATCTGCTGCCCAATCAGCCGAAAAAAGAGGCGCCCAAGCCCCGCAGCCGGGGCACCGTGCAGCTGCGGTCTGCGGCAGTGCCGTCGGAGATTGACATTCGCGGCATGGAAACCATTGATGCCATTCCCGTGGTGGAGCGATATATTGACGATGCTGCAATGGGGCACGTGGAAACGGTGCGCATCATTCACGGCAAAGGAACCGGCGCTTTGCGGCAGACTGTTCACGATACCCTGCGGAAACACAAACGGGTCAAATCCTTCCGATTGGGCCGTTTCGGCGAGGGTGAAACCGGTGTGACAGTGGTAGAACTGAAATAAAACGGTAAAGTTTCTGCAAAAGAATCTGGTCAATCCGCCAAAAAGAGTTGATTTTAGTTGACGGTCCGTAAGAAATTTGGTATTTTAATAATGTCGATTTGACAGATATCGCAAAGATTCGGATTCCCGATTTTTATGTGTTTTAAGGAGTGGGCGAGTATGGTCTCAAAAGAAGTCGTTATCAATAATCAGGTGGGTCTGCACGCACGTCCTGCAACCTTCTTTATTCAGAAAGCGAATGAATTCAAGAGCAGCATCTGGATCGAAAAAGAGGACAGAAGAGTGAATGCAAAAAGTCTGCTGGGCGTTCTGTCTCTGGGCATCGTAAAGGGTACCCCGATGACAATCATCGCTGACGGTGTGGACGAATCCGCTGCCATCGCAACGCTGGCACAGCTGGTGGAAAGCGAATTTTCTGAGTAATTCAGAGAAGTAAATGAGACATATACATGGGCGTGTTGGATACACGCCCATGTTTGCTATTCGGAGGAAAGACCTTGGGAACACAGACGCAACTGGAAATTCTGCGGGAAAAAGCCAATAAATTGCCCCTGCTGCCGGGGGTTTATATCATGCAGAACCGAGCAGGCGAGGTCATTTATGTGGGAAAAGCCAAGAAACTGAAAAACCGGGTTTCCAGCTATTTTCACGGGGAGCATTTGCCGAAAGTGGCTGCCATGGTTTCCAACGTGGAAACCTTTGACGTCATTGTGGTCAACTCGGAGTTCGAGGCATTGATGCTGGAAAACTCTCTGATTAAGCGGCATAAACCGAAGTATAATATCTTATTGAAGGACGATAAGGGCTACCCCTTTATCCGATTGAGCAAAGAGGTCTATCCTCGCTTTTCCATTGTCAACCACACGGTTCCCGGCGATGATGGGGAATATTTCGGTCCGTTCGGCGGACGAAATGTCAGCAGGGAGATTATCGAAACCATCAGCAAG
>CAJMMY010000181.1 GCA_905214605.1 uncultured bacterium
ACATCGCGCAGCCTCACTTGTGATATTTTCTACCGGCGTTGATGGTAAACGCCCGATAAATCTGTTCTGCCAGCATGACCCGAGCCAAATGGTGGGGAAAGGTCATGTCGGACATGGAAAGGCGGAAATCCGCCCGCTGCTTTACCCGGTCATGCAGCCCGTTGGAGCTGCCGATGACAAAGCAAATCCGGCTGACGCCGCCGTTGGCTTTTTCCGCCATCAGCGCAGCCAGCGCCTCACTGGAAAGCTTTTTTCCCTCCACGCACATGGCAACCACATAGCTGCCTTGCGGGATTTTTTCCAGAATTTCGTCCGCCTCTTTATTCAGCGCCCCGGCAATTTCTTTTTCCGAGGCATTCTCCGGGCATTTCACTTCCTGAATCTCGGCGGTTTCCCATTTGCAGAATCCCTGCAGCCGTTTTTCATATTCCCGGTAAGCCTCAATATAGAATTTTTCCCGCATTTTTCCTGCGGTAATCAGTTTCACGGTCAGCATACAACTTTTTCCTTTACCGGTACCCGCAGCAGCCCCTCCACCGGGGCAACCTGCAGAAACATCCGTTCGTAGCCCGCCCGGTTCAACGCCTGAGAAACGGTTTCCATCGCCCGCCGAGGGGTATTGTTTTCCTTGCTCAAATGGCCCAGTACCAACTGCCGGGTGCCGTGTTCCGCCAGCGTTACCGCCAGTCTTGCGCAGGTATCGTTGGACAAATGGCCGTAATCCGAGAGAATCCGCTGTTTCAGTGGCCAGGGATAGGGGCCGTTTTTCACCATTTCCACATCGTGGTTGGATTCAATCAGTGCCAAATCCGCCCCCAGCAAATCATCCAGTACCTCATCGGTCACATGGCCCAAATCCGTGCAAAGGCAGAAACAAGCCTCCGCCGTTTCCACCCGATAGCCCGCGCTCTGCGGCACATCATGGGGCGTGGGAAATGCCGTTACGGACACATCGCCCAAAGCAAAGGGCTCCTGCAAATCAATTGCCTCAATTTGTTCCCCGTACTCCGGCAGCTGCTCCCGCAAATGTTCGGCCACCAACGGCGGGGCATACACGGTCACCCCCGCCCGTTTCAGCAGCATCTTCACACCCTTGGTGTGGTCGCTGTGCTCATGGGTAATCAGCACACCGTCCAAGTCCTCCGGACTCCGATGTACCTGTTCCATAGCCGCCTTGATTTTGGAAAAGGAAATTCCTGCGTCAATGAGCAGATTGGTTTCCTCCGCGGTCAGCAGCGCGCAGTTTCCCGAGGAGCTGCTGGCAAATATCGACAGCTCCATCAATCGCAGAACACCGCGGCTTGGCCGTAAATCGTTGCGTCTGCCGGGACCCGGCGGATATTTGCACCCAGACTGCTGAGTTTTCCCACAAAGTCCTGATAGCCGCGTTCGATGTAGTGGATATCCTCCACCAAAGTCTTTCCTTCTGCGCACAGACCTGCCACCACTACGGCGGCGCCTGCCCGCAGGTCGCAGGCGCGGACGTTGGTACCGCTAAAGCGCTCCACGCCCTCGATGACAGCCGTACAGCCGTCTACCTGCACGTCTGCGCCCATACGGCGCAGCTCGTCCATATACTTGAATCGGTTGTTGTAAATTCCTTCGGTAATCACGCTGGTTCCGTCAGCCAGACACAACAAAACGCCCATCATGGGCTGCATATCCGTGGGGAATCCGGGATAGGGCTGGGTTTTCACATTGGTGCAATGCATCTTGCCTTCCCGGCGGACCAAAACAGCATCGCCGTATTCCTCCACCGTAACGCCCACTTCCCGCAGCTTGCTGGAAATGCACTCCAAATGCCGGGGAATCACGTTTTTCACCAACACTTCTCCGCCGGTTGCCGCAGCCGCGCACATAAACGTACCCGCCTCAATCTGGTCGGGAATGATAGAATAACTTCCGCCGTGGAGATGCTCCACGCCGTTGATTTTAATGCTGTCCGTACCGGCGCCGCGAACATCGGCGCCCATGGAGTTCAGGAAGTTTGCCAAGTCCACGATATGAGGCTCACGGGCCGCATTTTCAATAATGGTCTTGCCATGTGCCATGCAGGCAGCCAGCATCACGTTCATGGTTGCGCCCACGGATACCTTATCCAAATAGATGCGCGCGCCCACCAAGCCGTTTTCTCCGGCATTGGCATAAATAAATCCGTTTTCCACCAGTACGCTGGCACCCAATGCCGTCATGCCCTTGATATGCTGGTCAATGGGCCGCACACCGAAGTTGCAGCCGCCGGGCATGGTGGTTTTTGCCGTTCCGAACCGGCCCAGCATGGCCCCAATCAGATAATAGGACGCGCGGATTTTCCGCATCAGCTCAAAGGGTGCGTCCTGAAAATGCACATCTGTGCAGTCAATGTCCACAGTATTCTGGTCAACGTGGGAAACCTTCGCACCCAAATGCTCCAAAATGGTCAGCAGCATTTCCACATCGCTGATTTGGGGCAGATTTTCCAATCTGCAAACACCCTCCACCATCAGTGCAGCAGGGATAATGGCCACCGCCGCATTTTTCGCGCCGCTGATTTCAACTTCTCCCCGCAGGGGATTTCCACCCTGAATCAAATATTTTTCCAAACTCTCACCTGGCCTATCTTGTAGGTTTTCTCATTCATTCTATATAAATCTGCCACACACGGACAGCAAATTCCGGATTTGTTCTTAGTATCTCCAAATCCATGGCCGCTTACAGCCATATCAAGGACTTAATATAACACGAACCGCCGGAAAAATCAATCATTTCACGTCAATCAGGTCACCGGTTGTTCTTCTCCGGTCGACACGTTCAGATAAAAGGTCTTTCCGTTCGTCTGAATCTCGCACACCGGCTGCAAACGGCCGCCCGTTGCATCGGGAAGATACAGCCATACATTCCGCACACTGCGAATCTCGCTGCAAACGGAAT
>CAJMMY010000182.1 GCA_905214605.1 uncultured bacterium
CGAAGATCGCATTACTTTTTTTCGGTGTTCTTGCCTTTGTTGCTGAAGAAAATAATGCTCAGCAGAACCAGAGCGAAAGCAACCAAGCTGCCGATGTTGCCCAGATTCAGCTTTTCGTGAATATCAACATTGATGTTCAGCACAGCGAACACAGCCAGCAGAATACCCACAACACCTTCGCCGGCGATCAAACCGGAGGGGTACAGAATACCGGACTGGACGCAACCGGTCTTTTCTTTCTCGGATTTGTATTTCCGTTTCTCCACGAACAGACGAACCAGACCGCCCAGCATAATGGCAGAATTCAGATAGATGGGCAGGTAGATACCGATTGCAATGGGCAGAACGGGCAGACCGACGATTTCGATAGCAATTGCCAGGAACACACCGGTGAACACCAGAGCCCAAGGCATCTCGCCGCCCATAACGCCTTCGATGACCATTTTCATCATCATAGCCTGAGGAGCGCCCAACTCTTCGGAACCAAAGCCCCAAGCAGCGTTCAGCAGGTACAGAATTGCGCCGATGGCAACTGCGGAAACGGCAACACCGATCAGCTCGCCGTACTGCTGCTTTTTAGGCGTTGCACCCAGCAGGAAACCGGTTTTCAGGTCCTGAGAGGTATCGCCGGCGATTGCAGCGATGATGCAGATAACGGAGCCGATTGCGATAGCGCCGATCATGCCGGCAGCACCGGTGGTGCCGGTTGCTTTCAGCACGATGGTAGCGATCAGCAGAGTTGCGATTGCCATACCGGAAACGGGGTTGTTGGAAGAACCGATCAGACCGACCATACGAGCGGAAACGGTTGCAAAGAAGAAACCGAACACCAGAACGATCAGAGCGCCCACAAAGCTGACGGGAATGCTGGGGTACAGCCACATGAACACGGTGATTGCCAAGCAGGCAATCAGAACAACCTTCATGGAGATGTCCTGCTCGGTACGCAGAGCGCCGCCGGAGCTCTTGCCGTAGTCTTTCATTGCGTCTGCGAAGGTGCGCACGATCATGGGCAGGGATTTCAGCAAGCTGATGATACCGCCTGCTGCCAGAGCGCCGGCACCGATGTAACGAATGAAGGTGCCCCACAGAGCGCCGGTGCCGCCGTTTGCCCACAGCTCTGCCACGGAAGTAGTTGCGGGGTAGATGACCAGATCACTGCCGAACAGTGCGATCAGGGGCATCAGCACGAACCAAGCGATGGTGCTGCCTGTAAACATGTAAGAAGAAATGCGGGGGCCGCAGATGTAGCCGACGCCCGCCAGAGCGGGCAGAACGTCCAGACCGTAGCCTGCGCCCTTGTAGGAATCAACAGTGTAGCTGACCTCGCTGGGGAAAATCTTCAGACCGTCGGTGATGAACTTGTAAGCAGCAGCAAGACCCAGACCGCTGAACACGGTGGATGCTTTGGAGCCGCCCTCTTCACCGGCCATCAGAACCTCAGCGCAGGCAGTGCCTTCGGGATAACCCAGAGTGCCGTGCTCTTTCACAATCAGAGCAGAGCGCAGGGGGATCATCATCAGAACGCCCAGCAGACCGCCGCACAGTGCAATCAGACCGATTTCCACCATGGAGGGCATATCACACAAGCCGTCAGCTGCCCACATGAACAGGGCGGGCATGGTGAAAATAGCACCTGCTGCCACAGACTCACCGGCAGAACCGATGGTCTGAACCATGTTGTTCTCCAGAATGGAGTCCCGCTTAAAGATAAAGCGGATTGCGCCCATAGACAGCACGGCTGCCGGAATCGACGCAGAAACAGTCATACCAACGCGCAGACCCAGATAGGCGTTGGCGCCGCCGAACAAAATTGCCAGCAATGCACCGAGAATCACAGAGAACACGGTGAATTCGGGCACGACTTTGTCCGCCGGAATGTAGGGTTGGAATTTCTTTTCGTCCACGATTTACTCCTCTTTTCCTAAATCTTCTTTACGTTAGCTGAATAGAGTATTACTAACGTAAAAAATGTGCCCGTCGTAGGCGAACACATATATTATTATACGGATATTTTACCGGAAGTCAAGGCGGGGTGTGTCATGTTGTGAGGAATTTCACAGGATTCACGAGAAACTTCACGAAAAACTGTGAAATATATCTGAAAATGTTTTGCATATATTCAAAAACTTTGCATAAATGCAGCCGAATCCCATGGCTTTACGAAAAAATTTTGCATAGATGCTGCAATTCCGACATCAATTTTCGGTAAACAGACATGAAAAAAGCGGGGCAAAGGATACAATATCCGCCCCGCGTGAACACGTTAAAATAATGTGATATAGTAACAAAAAACTCGTCGCAAGCGATGCGAAACTTGCGACGAGTTGGAGCTGGTAATGTGACTCGAACACACGACCTGCTGATTACGAATCAGCTGCTCTACCGACTGAGCTATACCAGCATTTAAGGCTATGACAGTTTACCATAGGATGTGCGGAAAGTCAACGGGTTGCAAAAAGAAATTTTCAAAAACTGAAAAATCGGTGGACGAAACGCCCCAAATCCGCTAAAATAAAGGAAAAAGAGGGCTGTCAACCGGGAGTTGACAAATTGAATGGGCGAATTGGTAGACAAAAATTGGGAAATTTCGTACCATGCAGACAGAAGGAGGCGAGGAGCCATGACGATTGGTGAACGTATTACACAGATTCGAAAAGAACAGGGATTATCCCAAGAGGCTTTTGGAGATACGCTGGGCGTTTCCCGGCAGTCCATTTCCAAATGGGAGGCGGACCAAAATATTCCTGACGTTGACAAACTGATTGCCATCAGCAAAAAGTATGGCGTATCCGTGGGCTGGCTGTTGGGTACGGAGGAGGAACGGTCCGCCGCCGGCGAACTGACCGACGAGCAGCTGCGTATGGTAGAAAAGATTGCGGAGAAATATCTGGAGGCGCT
>CAJMMY010000183.1 GCA_905214605.1 uncultured bacterium
GGAATTTTTTGTATTCTTCCGCATACTGTTCCATCACCAGACGATCTTCCGTGTCGATGCGGTCGTAACCGTTTTTCGGCTGATAGAACAACTCATTCCGGTAATCTTCGGTTTTGGTTTCCATGTTCCATGACCTCCGTAAAAAATTCTTTGCAAGCCGCGGCAAACTCCGCGGCAGTTCCGTCGTTTCTCAAAACCCGGGCGCAGTTGGTTTCGTAATAATCGTCCGGTTTCTGACTGGTGATGCGCGCCCGGGCATATTCCTCGGAAATGCCGTCCCGGGCCATAATCCGGGCCATACGCTGTTCAAAAGGCGCCGTAATGCCCACCGCGAAATCGCAATCCTCGCTCAGACCGCTTTCAAACAAGGCGATAGCGTCCACCGCAGCCAAGGTTCCCCCGGCCATAGCCCACTCGTCCAATCGGCGGTTGACCTCTTCCCGCACCGCCGCATGGGTGATGGCATTCAGCTCCAACAGCGCCTCCGGGTCATGGAACACAATTTCCCCAATGGGTTTCGTGTTCAGCACCCCGGTGGCATAACACGCCGGGCCGAATCGGGCAATCAGCTGTTCCCGCAGGGATTCGCTGGTTTCTCCCAAGGTGTGATACACCTCGTCGCAATCAATGGTCAAACCGCCCAGCGCCGTCACGGCGTCCATGGCGGTGGTTTTGCCGCAGCCCGTGCCGCCGGTCAATCCCACAACGGTCATTTTCTGCCGGAGCACCTTGGTAATCTCTTCCTCCGGCAGCGCGCCCTGCCGGAGAATCCGGTACGGGGTTCGGCTCAGGTCAATGATGGTGGATTCCCGACCCAAACCGCAGGCGCCGCCGTCAATCACACCGTCAATGGCGCCGTCAAAATATTGCAGCACATCCTGGGCAGTTTTCGGGCTGGGCGCGCCGGAGGGATTGGCAGAGGGCGCCGCCAACGGCAGACCGCAGCACTTCAGCAGCTCCAACGTCATGGGGTGGTCCGGGCAGCGCAAGCCCACGGTCGCTCCCCCGGCCCGAACGATTTCCGGCACCACGTCCTTGGACTCCAGCACAATGGTCAGCGGACCCGGCCAGAATTTCTCCGCCAAAGCATAGGCCGCTGCCGGCACGTTTTTGCAATACCGTTCCATGGCTCCAGCATCATGGACCATCAGCGACAAGGGCTTGACCTCCGGCCGGCCCTTGACCCGATAAATTTCCGCCACAGCCTGCTCGTTCAGGCCGTTTCCGGCCAGACCGTACACCGTTTCCGTAGGCACGGCCACCAATCCGCCCTTGCGAATGATTTCCGCCGCGCCGTCCATAGTTTCCGTAAAAATTTCCGTTTTCATACCTTACATCTCCGATGCCTGCAACCGCTCCGCCTGGTCGGCGGTCACCAATGCGTCAATCAGTTCGTCCAAATCACCGTTCATAATCTGGTCGATTTTGTACAACGTCAAGCCGATGCGGTGGTCCGTCACCCGGCCTTGGGGGAAGTTGTAGGTGCGGATTCGTTCGTTCCGCATCCCGCTGCCCACTTGACTTTTCCGCTCCGTGGCAATTTCATCGGCCTGTTTCTGCCGGGCAATTTCATACAGCCGGCTGGCCAGAATGCTCAATGCCCGGTCCTTGTTTTTGTATTGGCTCCGTTCGTCCTGACATTCCACCACCATGCCCGTAGGCAGATGGGTTACCCGAATGGCAGAGGACGTTTTATTCACCTTTTGTCCCCCCGCGCCGGAAGAACGGAAGGTATCAATCTGCAAATCCTTGGGGTCCAGATGAAACTCCACCGGGTCCACCTCCGGCAGCACCGCCACCGTGGCGGTACTGGTATGAATCCGTCCGCCGGCCTCGGTTTCCGGTACCCGCTGCACCCGATGCACACCGCTTTCGAATTTCAGCCGGGAGTAGGCTCCGGCGCCCTCGATGACCACGCTGATTTCCTTGATGCCCCCCAATTCCGTTTCATTCAGGTTGGCAATCTCGGTTTTCCAGCCCTTTGAGGCGGCATACATGGAATACATGCGGTAAAGATTGGAGGCAAACAGCGCCGATTCCTCACCGCCCACACCGGCCCGGATTTCCAGAATCACGTTCCGCTCATCGTTGGGGTCTTTCGGCAGCAGCAGCAACTTCAGTCGCTGCTCCAACTCCGGTTTCTGCACCTTGCACTCGTCCAATTCTCCTTGGGCCAATTCCCGGAATTCCGGGTCGCTCAGCAGCGCTTTTGCCTCCTCCATGGTCTGCAAACAGCGCTCATATTCCTCAAAGGTTTCCATGAGTGGCTGCAGTTGATTCTGTTCCTTTTGCAGCCGGGTACAGATTTCCATATTCTCATAGGTCTCCGGTTGGCTCAGGCGCTGGCTCAGTTCCTCATAGTGCCGCCGGATATTTTTCAGTTTTTCATACATACGGAATCCTCCCGGTCAGGTGCTTTTTATTCTTCCTGCGTATCCAGCAGCGTGGTTTGGGTCTCTCCCCGGTCCTCCGGACGGAGCAGCGCGCCGGCGGCAGGCAATGCCTTGGCCAGATAACGCTTTTCATTCACAAGTCCGCTTTCCGCCAACGGGCAGACCCGCTCCACGTGGTATTTCACTTTCAGTTTCATCACGGCTACGCCCTGAGTGGTCCGGCTGGCCTTCAGCTGCAGCTCCTCGGACAAACCTGTTGTGCAGACCACGATGGGCAGCTTGTGAGCTTCGCAGTAAGGCAGAGCCTTCTCCACGGCAGCAGGGGAGCTGAAATCGATGATCACATCGCCCTTGCCGTCCAGCTTTTCCAGGCTGTCGTAAACAGGGATGCCGTTCTGCTCGCCGTCCTTCACATCGATGCCGGCAATGACACGGCAGTCCTCCCGCTGGGCGATCATCTCGCACAGCACATGGCCCATCCGGCCGCCGATGCCCTGAA
>CAJMMY010000184.1 GCA_905214605.1 uncultured bacterium
TAAGGTTTACTGGTCCGACGGCGCACAGCTGCCGCCCCAGCATGCCGATGCCATTGCCGCGGAAATGGAGAAAACCGATTTGTTTACCGGTGTTTCCGTGATGCCGTTTGATAAGGCCGTGGAAAGCGGCATGGTGACCTTTATGGACAAAGAGACCGACGAGGCCTTTTTGAACTGCGTTCTGGGTCAGGCCATCAATCGGGACGTGGTCCGCAAGGTGGCAGATAAATTGAAGATTGTCTACACTCCGTTCCACGGTGCCGGCCGTATTTTGGTGCCGGAGGCACTGCATCGTCTGGGCATTCAGCATCTGTTCCCTGTGGAGCAGCAGATGATTCCTGACGGAACCTTCCCCACCGTGGCAAGCCCCAACCCGGAAAATCCCGAGGGATTCTATCTGGCCATTGATTTGGCCAACGAAAAGGGCAGCGATTTGATTATCGGTACCGACCCGGACTCCGACCGTATCGGCGTGATGGTCCGTGACGAAAAGGGCGAGTTTATCCCCATTTCCGGTAACCAGATGGGCGTGCTGCTGCTGGATTACATCATCACCGCCCGCCGGGCAGCCGGTACGCTGCCGGAAAATGCCGCAACCCTGAAGAGCATCGTGACCACGGAAATGGCACGGGCGGTGGCTGAGAAAAACGGTGTGCATATTGAAGACACCTTTACCGGATTTAAATTCCTGGCAGAGCGTGTGGCAAAGTTCCAGAGAGAGGGCACCTATCAGTACATCATGGCTTACGAGGAAAGCTACGGCTACATGGTAGGCGATTACGTCCGGGATAAGGACGCCGTGACCGCTGCTGTGCTGGTGGCGGAAATGGCTGCATACTACTACGACCGGGGTATGACGCTGAAACAGGCAATGGATAGCCTGTACGAGAAGTACGGTTACTTCGGCGAAAAGACCATTAATCTGGTGATGCCCGGTCTGGACGGTCTGAAAAATATGCGGGCCATTATGGCGGACCTGCGGAAAGAACCCCCGAAAGCCATCGGCGGCGAGAAAGTGCTGCGGATGCGGGATTATCAGGACGGCAGCGTGTTCGTAACCGGTCTGGGCAAGGTGGAGACCATGGAGCTGAAGGGCTCCAACGTGCTGTACTTTGAACTGGCAGACGGCACCGCGTTTATTGTCCGACCCTCCGGCACGGAGCCGAAAATCAAGGTCTATATCCTCACCCGGGGCGAGAGCATGGAAGAGTGCAATGCGAAGGTGAGCAAATTTGAGGCATACGCAGAAAGTCTGAAACGTTAAACATGGGTATTTTTGGAGAGCTGTTCATCACGTTCGCGAAAGTGGGCGTGATGACGTTCGGCGGCGGGTACGCCATGCTGCCGATTTTGGAGCGGGAAGTGGTGCAGAATAAGCACTGGGTCACCAGTGAGGAAGTGATGGATTATTTCGCGGTGGGGCAGTGTACCCCCGGTGTGATTGCCGTGAATACCGCAACCTTTGTGGGATACAAGCTGAAAGGCAATCTGGGCGGCATTTTTGCCACCCTGGGCGTGGTATTTCCGTCCCTGCTGATTATTATGACCATCGCCGGAATTCTGGAAAACTTTGCGGACCTGCCCGTGGTGCAGAATGCCTTTGCGGGCATTCGCGTGTGCGTGTGCGTGTTGGTGTTCAATGCGGTGGTAAAGCTGTGGAAAGGCGCTGTGAAGGACAAATGGGCGCTGCTCATTTTCCTGGCGGTGTTCCTGCTGAGCGTGTTTCTGAAGCTTTCGCCGGTGCTGTTTGTGGTGATTTCCGCATTGAGCGGAATTCTTCTGACGGTGATGGGGGTGCGGAAAGAATGATGCTGTATCTCCGTTTGTACTACGAGTTTTTCAAAACCGGCTTGTTTGCCGTGGGTGGCGGTATGGCAACCGTACCCTTTTTGTACGATATGTCCGCCAGCACCGGCTGGTTTACCACGGAAGAACTGGCAAATATGATTGCCATGGGAGAATCCACGCCCGGACCCATCGGCGTGAATATGGCAACCTACGTCGGCTATACCGCCGGCGGCGTTCTCGGCTCCGTGGTGGCTACGTTGGGTATCATTACCCCCTGCGTCATCATCATTCTGCTGATTGCCCGGGTGCTGCAGCAATTCCGGAACAACCGCTATGTAGACGCAGCTTTTTACGGTTTGCGCCCCTGCTCCGTGGGTCTGATTGCGGCGGCGGGCATGAGCGTTGTGGTGCTGTCTCTGCTGAATACCACGCTGTTTCACCAGACCGGAATGATTATGGATTTGTTCCGGTGGAAGTGCATTTTGCTGGCAGTTGTTCTGCTGATTGCCACCCGGTATGTGCCGAAAGTGAAGGATTTGCACCCGATTCTGTTCATTCTGTCTTCGGCTGTGATTGGAGCTGTGTTCCATTTTGCCGGGGTGTAACGGGATTACCGCCAACCCATGAGCAAAGCAAGTACATAAAGCGTAAATGCGGCAATGCAGCCGCTGGAGAATCTCCCGACGAAATGCCGGGAGAGTTTTATTTTTGTCCCGGCAAGAACGGCGGCGGTCTGCATGGCTACGGAAATGCCCCCAAACCCGGTGAGAAAGCCGCAGACTGCCAGATTGGCCGGGGTTCGGGCAGCGCCGGCTAAAGTGCCGATGCCGCAGCCCAATTCCAGAATTCCGGTGCACAGCGCCCGGGTCAGCCGCAGCTCGTACCCGGTGTATTGCGCCAACAGACCGTACAGAAAGGAAAAAACGCCGCTGCTGTCCAGCAAACCAATCAGCACGTTGAACGTGACCACAAAGCCGCAGATGGTGAGCATTTGCAGTGCAGACCGCTGTACGGCGTCGGGGAGAGATTGACTTAAAGACAGCGGAGCAATCAAAACCGACCGGCTGCGGCAGCCGAAGATTTTGTTTCGTC
>CAJMMY010000185.1 GCA_905214605.1 uncultured bacterium
TGACGATCGCTGAAGAAAGTCTGGCAATGCATTACGAGAGACAGGGCAAAATCGAAGTGGTTTCCCGGGTTCCGGTGAAAACATCGAAGGATTTGTCTCTGGCTTACACCCCCGGTGTGGCAACGCCGTGTCTGGAAATTCAGAAGGATACGGATAAATCCTATGAGCTGACCCGTCGGGCCAATCTGTGTCTGGTGGTAACGGACGGCAGCGCCGTGCTGGGTCTGGGCGACATCGGTCCGGAGGCCGGTATGCCCGTGATGGAAGGCAAATGCGTGCTGTTCAAGGAATTGGGCGGCGTGGACGCATTCCCTTTGTGCGTGAAAACGCAGGACGTGGACGAATTCGTGAATACGGTGTATCTGATTTCCGGTTCTTTCGGCGGCGTGAATCTGGAAGATATTGCGGCACCCCGCTGCTTTGAAATCGAGGAAAAGCTGAAAGCAAAGTGTGATATTCCCATTTTCCACGATGACCAGCACGGCACGGCAATCACCATTCTGGCCGGTATCACCAACGCAATGAAGGTGGTGGGCAAGGATATTCACAACATTAAAGTGGTGATCAACGGCGCAGGCGCTGCTGCAACCGCCATTGCCTACCTGCTCCATGACGCAGGCATTCCCGATATTACCGTCTGCGACCGCACCGGTTTGATTTATCAGGGCCGGACGGAGCACATGAATGCAGCAAAGGAAAAACTGGCAGCCTTTACCAACCCCAGAATGGTGAAGGGCAGCTTGGCAGACGGAGTGAAGGATGCAGATGTGTTCATCGGCGTTTCCGCCCCCGGCGTACTGACGCAGGATATGGTTCGCACCATGGCGGACAAGCCGGCTATTTTCGCCTGCGCAAACCCCACTCCGGAAATTTTCCCGGACGAGGCAAAAGCTGCCGGCGCCGCTGTTGTGGCAACCGGACGGAGCGATTTCCCCAACCAGCTGAACAATGCACTGGTGTTCCCCGGCTTGTTCCGCGGCACGTTTGATGTGCGGGCAAAGGAAATCAACCAGGAAATGAAGCTGGCAGCCGCCTATGCTCTGGCAGATTTGGTGCCCGAGGATAAGCTGACTGCGGATTATATCATTCCGCCGGTGTTTGAGACCAATGTGGCGCAGGTCATTGCAGCGGCTGTGGCAGAGGCTGCCAGAGCCAGCGGTGCAGCAAGAATTTAAGAATTAGTTGGGAAGAACGTCCATTTCCTTTTTGATGCGGGAAATGGCGTTCTTTTCCAAACGGGAAACCTGCGCTTGGGAAATGCCGATGTCTGCGGCAACTTCCATTTGCGTTTTCCCGTCCAGATACCGCAGGGCGAGAATCTGCTTTTCCCGGGAATTCAGATGGGCAACGGCGTCATTCAGGGCGATTTTTTCCAGCCAGTGCTCGTCTGTGTCCCGGGTATCCCGGACCTGGTCCATGACGCAGATGCTGTCGCCGTTGTCGGAGTAAACCGGCTCGTTGAGGGAAACAGTGTCGGAAATGGCCTCCAGAGAAAAGGTGACCTCTTCCCGGCGAATGCCCAGGGCTTGGGCAATTTCTGTTTCTGTGGCCTCACGACCCAGCTCAGCCAGCAGCCGCTCCCGGGTTTGCAGCACCTTGTAGGCGGTATCCCGCAGACTGCGGCTGATGCGCACGGAGCTGTTATCCCGCAGATACCGGCGAATTTCCCCCATAATCATGGGAACCCCATAGGTGGAAAACCGAACGTCGTGGGCCTCGCTGTCGAAGTGGTCAATGGCTTTCATCAGACCGATGCAGCCGACCTGAAACAAGTCGTCGGCATTTTCGCCGCGGCTGACAAATTTCTGAATGACAGACAGCACCAGTCGGAGATTTCCGGCAATCAGCTGTTCCCGGGCGGAGAGGTCTCCGTTGTGATACTGGCGGAGCAGCTGTCGGGTTTCTTCATTTTTCAGCACCGGAAGGGCGGCTGTATTGATGCCGCAGATGGAAACTTTGCATTGCATGGCACTACCTCCGTTTTGTGATGGGTAGTGTTTCCATGTGGACGGCATTTGATACAACCAGATTTTACAAACCGCAAAGGAGGAAGAACTGTGTATAAGCATTGGAAAGCGGCGGCTGCCGCGGCTGTGCTGCTGATGAATCTCAGCGGCTGCACCATGTTTGCCCATACCTATTCCTCCGAATCGGATTTCAAGGGCAGCCAGAAAATGGAAGTGGACGATACCACCGAGGTGGTAAAAAGCTACTCTTCTCTCCGTTGGAGAATTTACCACATGATCAACACCCATGAGGAATCGGCCAAGCTGCTGATTTCCGGGTACTCCGGAGACGTTGCGGCGGACATTGCGGCCATTTGCGGCTCGGTTTCCACGGACAGCGCCTACGGCGCCTATGCGGTGGAGTATGCGTCCTATGATTTGACGCAGATTGTGTCTTATTACGAGGCCACCATTCAGATTTCCTACAAGCATACCGTGGAGGAATTGGAAAAGGTTGTAACGGTTTCCAACAATGAGGCATTCTCCGAGGCTGTGGCGCAGGGTCTGGCTAATGGGGAGACCTATATGGTGTTCAAGGTAAACAACGGCTCCGGGGACAATGACGCATTGATAGAGCGGACCCGGCAGGCTTGCCGGAATCACCCGCTGCTGATTTCCTATCAGCCGGACATCACCGGCAGAGTGTATTCCGGCAACACTTCCCAGAAAATATATGAGTTGCAGGTGGACTATGGGGATTTGGGCAGCAAAAATGCGGCCCGGGTGCAGGCATTGTCCATTGCTGCGGCTAACGCGCTGCGCTCGGTACCGGCGGCGGGTCCGGAGTGGATGGTAATCAACGCGGCGCGGTACATCAGCGAGCATTGCGCGGTTTCGGAGGAATCCGGCAGCACGGCA
>CAJMMY010000186.1 GCA_905214605.1 uncultured bacterium
CCGGCGGGTGATGGAGGCTGCGGGATTGCATGCCAACGTGCGGTTTACCACGAAAGACGACTATGCCATCATTGCGATGGTGGAGCAGGGCTTGGGCATCAGCATTATGCCGGAACTGCTGCTGCAGGAACGGACGGAACATGTGGTAACGATGGAACTTGTTCCCCGGGCCAGTCGTCTAATAGGTCTGGCAATCCCTGCGGTCAGCCGAAACAACCCCGCCACCCGGAGTTTTGCGGATTTTGTGGTGGAATGGATTCGGGAAAAGTACGGAACGGAAAAGACAGACTGGAAAAAACATCAGTATTAACATTTTCGGGAAACGTGCTATAATGAGGCCGCAAGGAAATTTTTACGCAACAGATGGGAGAACCGAATATGCGAAAACAACTATCCAGAACGCTGTTGACCTTGGTCATGGTGCTGGCGCTGAACATTCAGGTGCTGGCCGTAGCAGGGGGCGGCGGAACGGAAATTTACACGAACGTCAGCCAGATTACCGATGGACTGACGTATACCAATACCATTTACAGCAACGATACTTACGGCCGGGAAGAGAGCTTTGCCCTGACGGTGCAGCCCGGCAGCAGCGTACGTCCCATGGTGATGGCTTGCGATACCATTTACGGCGGCATGACCATTTCCAGCTGCATTTCCTATGCCGAGCGGCTGGGATACAACGTGGTGGGCGCCATGAATACGGATTTCTTCAACTCCGCAAAGGTGCCGCAGGGTCTGGTAATTGAAAACGGCATTTATAAATCCAGTCCCAGCGGTGAAAATGCGGTGGTGTTTCAGGAAGACGGCTCTGTGCAGATGTTGGACCACCCCACGGTGACCATTTCTCTGACCAATCACGGCAGCGGGGAACCCACAGCCCAAACGAAGAAAACTCTGTCTCTGGAGAGCTTTAACAAGATGCGCACCAGCTCCGGCGGCATGTATCTGTACAGCTCTGCGTTTTCCACGGTGTCTACCCGGACTTCGGGAGACGGTTGGTTTGTGAAGTTCAAAATTCTTTCCGGAACCATGACCACCTCCGGTACTATGGAGCTGGAAGTGGCGGATAAGCTGAAAAGCAACAGCGCAGTTTCCATCGGAGACGACTATCTGGTGCTGACAGCTGCCGATGCCTCCGGGTATGGGGAGTACTACGAGAAATTCGCTGTGGGCGACCGGGTAACACTGGAAACCACGGCATCGGACCCGGCACTGGAAACGGCGCAGCAGGGTATGGGCTGCGGCGATATTCTGGTTTCTCAGGGGCAGATTACCAATTCCGCCACGTGGGATAAAGCCATCGGCTCCATTCACCCCCGGAGCGTTTTGGGCGTGAAAGCCGACGGCAGCGTGATGCTGTACGTGGTGGACGGTCGGAAAAGCAGTCATTCCAACGGCCTTTCTCTGCAAATGCTGGCCAATGAAATGCTGGGGCAGGGCTGCCAATATGCCGTGAATCTGGACGGCGGCGGCTCCAGTGCCCTCAGTGTGCGGCAGCCGGGAAATGTCAAAAGCACCACGGTGAATCGGCCTTCCGACGGCAGCGAGCGGGTGTGCGGCGCATATCTGCTGTTGGTTACGGAGCAGCCGAAAGACGGCGCGGCGAAACAGCTGCACATTGTGGAGGACGGCAATCTGCTGCTGGCAGGGTCTTCCATGAATCTGCATATTGCGGCAACCGATGCCGGCGCGGCGCCGGCAAGTATACCGGACAATGTGGTTGTGACCGCAGCCCAAGGCCGGGTGACGGACGGAAAATACTACGCGCCGGAAACAGAATGTGTTGACACGCTGACATTGACGGTGCCCGACACCGGTCTGACCGGTACGGCTACGGTGCATGTGGTGGGGAAAGTCTCGGGATTGTCCGTGAAAAACAGCAGCGGCGCCAACGTGACCAAGCTGAATCTGAAACCCAATGAAACGGTGCAGCTGGTGCCCAATGTGTATCAGTATGGCCGGGCGGTGCTGTCTACCACCGATGCTTACACCTACACGGTCAGCGGCAATGCGGGCACCATTGATGCAAACGGTGTGTTCACCGCCGGCAGCAGCTATGGTACGTCCGGTGCGGTGACCATTACCGGCGGCGGTCAGAGCGTGACCATTCCGGTGGAGCTCCCGGCGGTCTTTACCGATGTGGTGGGTACTTGGTCGGAGCCGTATGTGACCCGGTTGCAAAGTCTGGGAATTGTCAGCGGTACTTCGAAAACCACTTTTTCTCCCGATAATCAGCTGATTCGGGGAGATTTCATGCTGATGCTGTATAATGCTGCGGGAAAACCGGCGGTGACCGGCGGCAGCACGTTTACCGATGTGGCAAGCACGGACTATTATGCCGCGGCCATTGCATGGGCACAGCAGCAGGGCATTGCCGCAGGTGCCGGAGACGGAACCTTCCAGCCTCAAGCCACGCTGACCCGGGAGCAGGCCTTTGCATTCCTGTATCGGGCGCTGCCGGCGCTCCACGTGACCTACACGGAGGGCAACCCCGGCGTTTTGAACGCGTTCAGCGACGCGGGGGAGATGGCAGCTTATGCCCAGACCCCGGCAGCAACCTTGGTTTCTTTGAAAATCGTCAGCGGCTCTGACGGGAAAATCAGTCCCAAACAGAATTTGACCCGCGCCCAGATGGCGTGCATGATTTGTCTGGCTTTGGACCAAGCACAAAACGGATAACGGAACAAAATTGCCCCCGGATTGCGGAATCCGGGGGTAGTTTTTTTCACCGGGGTACGGTATAATGTGGAAAACGCATGAGGGAGTGTGTGCCCATGAAAGTAGTATTGACCGGATTACAAGCGGAATATAATTTCGGCAGCCCGTCCATTCTCCACGGTATGGACCGGCTGCTGCATACGC
>CAJMMY010000187.1 GCA_905214605.1 uncultured bacterium
TGTATTATGATAATTATAATACAATTGAAATTAAATGGCAAATATATTTGTTGAATTTTGGCGAAAATGGCGGATTCACGCAGAAGTGCGTGCCGCTTTTTGCATGTCAACTGTGCAACGTGTGCGGTTGGTATCATAGATTTTGCAGCTCAGGCGTACTGTGTATCGAGCATCCTTATCATTTTAACTCGGAGGAGAACAATTATGAGTATTCAAGCTGGAATCAATGGATTTGGACGAATCGGCCGTCTCGCTTTCCGTGCCGCTCTGCAGCATCCGGAAGTGGAAATCGTGGGCATCAATGCTCCGGATAAGTCCCCGGAACTGATTGCCTATACCCTTAAATATGATACGGTGCATGGCCGTTATGCAGGTGAGGTTTCCTATGAAAACGGCGAGCACCCCGCAATTATCGTGGACGGCAAGCGGATTCCCCTGCTGAGCAAGCGTAATCCTGCTGAGCTGCCTTGGGGCGAGCTGGGCGCAGAATACGTTCTGGAATGCACCGGCAAATTCCTGACCAAAGAGAGCGTACAGGACCATCTGAACGCCGGCGCAAAGGTCGTGCTGCTGTCCGGTCCTTCCAAGGACGACACCCCCATGTTCGTTATGGGCGTGAACAACGATAAATACACCAAGGACATCAACGTGCTGTCCAATGCATCTTGCACCACCAACTGCCTGGCACCTATTGCCAAGGTTCTGAACGACAACTGGGGCATCGTGGAAGGTCTGATGACCACCGTGCATGCATCTACCGCAACCCAGAAGACTGTGGACGGTTTCAGCACAAAGAACTGGCGTCTGGGCCGCGCAAGCTTTGATAACATCATTCCCAGCACCACCGGCGCAGCAAAGGCTGTGGGCAAGGTCATTCCCGAACTGAACGGCAAGCTCACCGGTATGTCTCTGCGGATTCCCACCGCTGACGTGTCTCTGGTGGACCTGACCTGCCGTCTGGAGAAACCCGCTGCTTATGATGACATCTGCGCAGCCATGAAGGCGGCTGCCGAGGGCAGCATGAAGGGCATTCTGGGTTACACCGATGAGCCCGTTGTTTCCTCCGACTTCCGCACTGACGCAAGAACCAGTATTTTCGATGCACAGGCCGGTATCGCTCTGAACGATAACTTCATCAAGGTTGTTGCATGGTACGACAACGAATGGGGTTACTCCAACAAACTGGTGGACCTGATGTGCTACGTGGACTCTGTCCGGAAGGCATAATTTACAGAAAATTTCATAAAATCGCTCAGCGGAGACAGTTCCAGTGACTGTCTCCGCTTGATTTTTGCGGGGGAATAGTGTATCATTTGCAAGTATTTGGATTCGGGCCCCGGCAGGAGCCTGAAAAAGTTATCGGAGGCGATCTCTTGGCAGATGCAAAAAAGCAGAACTTTCTGCATGGCGCTGTGATTCTGACGGCCGGATTGGTCATTGTGAAACTTCTGGGCGCGGTTTACAAAATTCCCCTGGGCAATATTCTGGGGGACGACGGCTATGGTATTTTCCTGGCTGCTTATAATATTTACAATGTATTTTATACGGTTTCCACGGCGGGTGTGCCGGTGGCGCTGAGCCGCTTGATTGCCGCCTCGGAGGCAAACGACCGGCCGATGCAGATTCGTCGGTATTTCCGGACCGCATTGATGACGTTCTTCGTGGTGGGCCTGATTTGCTCGTTGGTGATGTTCCTGTTCCCCACGGAGCTGGCGGCGCTGATTAATCACCCGAAAGCGGCGCAGAGCATTTGGGCAATTTCTCCCAGTGTGCTGCTGTGCTGCATGCTGGCGGTGTACCGCGGCTTTGTGCAGGGTCATTCCAATATGGTGCCCACGGCTGTGTCGCAGGTGATGGAAGTGCTGTTCAAGGTCGTGTTTGGCTTGGGTCTGGTACTGACCTTCAGTCATCTGGGCAAGAGCCTGCCCCTGCAGAGCGCTGCGGCAATTTCCGGCGTGACGGTGGGCTCTCTGATTGCGCTGCTGTATCTGATTGTGTACAAAAAGCGGAACTATGCGGATATGCCCCTGCCTGCGGAGCAGACCGATGTGCCGGACAGCTATTCTCAGACGCTGAAACAGCTGCTGGTGGTGGCAATCCCCATTTCCATCGGCGCCTCTGTGCAGAGCGTCATCAACTTGATTGATACCCAGCAGGCAATGGCATTGCTGCAGGATGCAGCCGGTTTTACCCAGAAACGCGCGGAGATTCTGTACGGCGTGTACGGCAAAGCACAGACGCTGTATAACCTGCCGGCAACCATTATTACATCCATGTCCGTAAGCGTAGTGCCTGCGGTGGCATCTCAGTTTGCGCTGAAAAACTATGACGGCGCCCGGAATACCGCGGAAATGGCGCTGCGGATTACGGCGGTTCTGGCGCTGCCCATGGCAATCGGTCTGTCCGTGATGAGCCGTCCTATTATGAAGGTGCTTTACTGGAATGCTGCCGAGGAGGGTGCAACCCTGCTGATGATTCTGGGTCTGGCAACCTTCTTCCTTTGCATGGTGACGGTGATGACCGGTATTTTGCAGGCAGCGGGCAAGGAACGTCTGCCGGTGATTGCGGCAGTGATCGGCGGTGTGGTGAAAGTGCTGGTGAACCGGGTGATGATCAGCAATCCCGCGGTGAATATTTACGGCGCTGCCATCGGTACGCTGTGCTGCTTTGCCAGCGTATGTCTGTTGGATTTCCTATTTATGAAGTCCTGCTTTGGTCAGCTGCCAAAACTGCGGCATGTGATTCTGCGGCCCTTGCTGAGCACGGTGCTGATGGGCGCGGCTGCGTGGCTGGTCTATCGGCTGTGCGGCATGGTTTTGGGCGCAGAGCCCGGCCGTCTGCTGATGCT
>CAJMMY010000188.1 GCA_905214605.1 uncultured bacterium
TTCGGGCAAATTTTCTTCCCGGACGGAAAGTCCCGCCGCCATGGCATGACCGCCGCCGCCGAAATGGGCACAGATGTCCGATACATTCACTTCCGGCTTGGAGCGCATGGAAATCTTACATTCCGTGGGGCTCTTTTCCTTGATGGTGACACTGACAATCACGCCTTCCGGCCGGCTGGCCAGATTCGCCAGATCGTCCATATCGTTTTCCGTGACCCCGGAGGCATCAATCATGCTCTGGGTAATCACGGCAAAGGCAATCTTGCCCTCCCGGAAAAACCGCATCTGCTGATAGACCATGCTCTCCAGTAAAATCCGGCTCCGGGGAATGCTGCGGAAAAAGATGTTGTTCAGCAGGCCGTTTTCCGCGCCGTAATCCACCAATTTTGCCGCAGCCCGCAGGGTGTTGGCATTGGTGTTCATATACTGGAAACAGCCGGTGTCGGTGGACAGGGCAATATACAGCAGGTCCGCCTCTTCCTTGCTCAATCCGCCGTTCAGCGCCTCAATCACTTCCAGAATGATTTCGCCGCAGGCGGCACATTTCGGCCGGACAATGCGCAGCGGCGCATAGCCGGAGTTGGAGCCGTGATGGTCAATGGCCAATTCCGGAGTGGGTCCCTCATAGCCCTTAGGGAACATTCCCGCCTCTGCGGTATCCACGGAAATCACCGTTTCATACCGGTAATCCTCGGGCGCCAGATAGTCCTGCACATAGGGCAGGTACTTCTCCGTAATCTCCGGGTTGGGGAACATGCAAGCCGTTTTTCCTGCCCGGCGCAGTGCGCTGCACAGCGCCCCTGCACTGCCCAGCGTATCGCCGTCCGGGCGGATATGGGAGAGAATCAGAAACCGATCATGCTGCTGCAGAAATGCAATGCAGTCCTGAATGGTCATTCGGTTTCCTCCCCGTCCTCCGGCAGGTTCAATTTTTCCAGAATTCCGTTAATTTTGGCGCCGTACTCGATGGAATGGTCGATTTCAAACACCAGCTCCGGGGTGTATGCCAGAGTCAGGGCGGAACCCACCTCATGGCGCAGCCAACCGGAGGCGCTCTTCAGGCCTTTCCGGAATTCCTTTTCGTCTTTCATGCCGTATACGCTCAGCCAGACCTTTGCATACCGCAAATCGCCGGTGGTTTCCACGCGGGTGATGGTAATCAGGCCCTGCTCGCTGACGCGGGGGTCCTTGACCGACCGGAGACGGTCGGCCAGCACCCGCTGAATATCGTCATTAATTCTTCCAATTCTTGTAGAGGACATGGCACGCTCCTTTGATTCGTCAGCGCTCGACCTGCTGCATGACGTAGATTTCCAGCTCGTCGCCTTCCTTTACGTCATTGTATTTCTCAATCTGCAGGCCGCACTCATAGTTCTCGCCTACTTCTTTCACATCGTCCTTGAACCGGCGCAGAGAGGCCAGCTCGCCGTCATAAATCACAATGCCCTCGCGAATCACGCGGACCTTGCTGCTGCGGGTTACCTTACCCTCGGTCACGTAACCGCCGATGATGGTGCCCACCTTGGAGACCTTGAAGGTCTGGCGGACTTCCACATGGCCAATCACAGCCTCTTCAAACTTCGGTGCCAGCATACCCTTCATGGCAGCCTCCACCTCGTTGATGCAGTCGTAAATGACGCTGTACAGACGGATTTCCACACCGGCGCGGGCTGCGCTGTCCCGTGCGGTTGCGTCCGGGCGGACGTTAAAGCCCACAACCAGAGCGCCGCTGGTGGCTGCCAGCATGATATCGGACTCGTTGATGGCACCCACAGCGCTGTGAATGACCTTCACGCGGACCTCTTCATTGGTCAGTTTCTCCAAAGATGCCTTCACTGCCTCAGCAGAGCCCTGCACGTCGGCCTTCACAATGATGTTGAAGTCCTTCAGCTCGCCTTCCTGAATCCGGGAGAACAAATCGTCCAGAGTGACCTTTTTGGCTGCGCCGAACAGTTCGTCCTTCTTCTGCTGTTTCCGCTGCTCCACCAGCTCGCGGGCCATACGCTCGTTGCTGACCGCGTTAAAGGTATCGCCTGCGCTGGGCACTTCGGAAATACCGTCAATTTCCACGGGCACAGAGGGGCCTGCTGCCTCAATGCGCTCGCCCTTATCATTGATCATCACGCGGACGCGGCCCACAGCCGTGCCAGCAATGATAATATCGCCCTTCCGCAGGGTACCGTTCTGCACCAGAACGGTCATCACGGGGCCGCGGCCGCGGTCCAGACGTGCCTCAATGACAGCACCCTTTGCTGCGCGGTTGGGGTTGGCCTTCAGTTCCTGCATTTCTGCCAGCAGTACCACATTCTCCAGCAAATCGTCAATGCCCATACCGGTTTTTGCGGAAATGGGGAAGATCTCAAGGTCGGGGTTGCGCTGCCGCGCAAACGCGGTGACCTGGTCCAGATCGAAATCAAAATACGGCAGGACGTCGATCTTATTGACGATCATCGCGCCGCAGCGCTGGAAGATCAGCGGATATTTGAGCGGCTTGTCGTGGCCCTCCGGGACGGAGAGAATCATCAGATCCAGATGTGCGCCGGTGTCAAATTCCGCCGGACAGACCAGATTGCCCACGTTTTCCAGAATGACGAGATCCAGCCCCTCCGTTCCGAGCTGGCGAAGGCCCTCGCCGGTCATGGCCGCGTCGAGATGGCACATGCCGCCGGTGTGGAGCTGAATGACGCGCGCGCCGGTGCGCGATATGGTGTCGGCGTCCACGTCGGAGTCGATGTCGGCCTCCATCACGCCTACGCGGAGCGTTTTTTGCAGCAGCGGGATCAGACGCGTCAGCGTCGTCGTTTTCCCGGAGCCGGGAGAGGACATGAGG
>CAJMMY010000189.1 GCA_905214605.1 uncultured bacterium
GTTTCCAGCATGAAGGAAATCGACGCTGTTGGTCACCGCGTGGTGCACGGCGGCGAGGCATTTGCCTCTTCCGTGCTGATTACCGATGACGTGATGAAGGCTCTGGAGGATTGCATCCCCCTGGCTCCTCTGCACAACCCCGCAAACATCACCGGCATCAACGCATGCAAGGCTGTTATGGGCAACGACGTTCCCATGGTCGGCGTGTTTGATACCGCTTTCCATCAGACCATGCCCGCAAAGGCATTCACCTATGCAATTCCTTACGACTACTACACGAATGACAAAGTGCGTCGTTACGGTTTCCACGGCACTTCTCACCGTTACGTGTCCGCTCGCGCTGCTGAGCTGCTGGGCAAGGACATTAAGGATCTGAAGATCATCTCCTGCCACATGGGCAACGGTTCCTCCATTGCTGCGATTAAGGGCGGCGAGTGCGTTGACACCTCCATGGGCTTCACTCCCCTGGTTGGTCTGCCCATGGGCACCCGTTGCGGCGATCTGGACTCCGGTGTTCTGCAGTACCTGATGAACAAGTACGGCTACAGCATTGACGAGATGCTGAACATTCTGAACAAGAAGTCCGGCGTGCTGGGCGTTTCCGGTGTGTCTTCCGACTTCCGCGATCTGGAGCAGGCTGCTGACCAGGGCAACGAGCGTGCAAGACTGGCTCTGGACATGTTCGCATACTGGGTTGCTAAGGTTGTTGGCTCCTACGTTGCAGCTATGAACGGCGTTGACGTGATTGTCTTCACCGCAGGCGTGGGCGAGAACAGCGCTACCACCCGTGCTGAAATCGCTGAGTACCTGACCTATCTGGGCACCAAGATGGACGATGCTGAGAACGCAAAGCGCGGCGAGCACGTGATCTCCACTCCCGACTCCAAGGTCACCATGATGGTCATCCCCACCGACGAGGAGCTGGTCATCGCTCAGGATACCAAGGCTATCGTTTCCAACATGTAATTTGTTGGCGATTGAACTCTCAATTGAAATGTTTACAAGGGCGCTGCTGCGGCAGCGCCCTTGTTTTTTGCGTAAAAAATGCGGAAGACAAAATACTGTCCTCCGCATTTTTTATGTCTGATATTCTTATCGAATCACTTCCGGATAGACCGCACGTACGCCGCCGATGAGTTTCGGCCGGGTCTTTGCAGCAGAAATCGGTGCCTCGCCTACTTTCTTCGTCTGTAAACGCAGAGGAACAGCCACCTCTTTCAGATGCATGCCAATCAGCGTTCCGCCGATATCCAGACCTGCTTTTGCACGAACATGCTCCACCGGAGTGGGTTCCTCCATCATGTCATACACAGCCGTTGCAAAAGAACCGCCGGCTTTCGGCTGCGGACGAACGCAAACCGGTTCATAACCGAACTTCTCGGCTGCCTCACGTTCTACAATCAGCGCCCGATTCAGATGTTCGCAGCACTGGGCAGCAAGGTACACACCCCGTTCCCGGCAAGCAGTCAGAATGGTCTGTGCAATCACCTTTCCTGTTTCGGGAGAAGATGCATGGCCGATTGTACCGCCGCAAACCTCACTGGAAGAGCAACCAACCACCAGCAAATCTCCGGCTTTCATACCGGCTGCGTCCAGAAGTTCCTCCACCGCGCTGCGGGTTTCCAAAGCAATTTGTTCCAAGGTATCCATTGAATTCATCTCCAAAATGCTAATGATTTTAAATTATATCACCTTTACTTTATATTGGCAACGATTTATAATAGGAATAAAGTATCGCAAGGAGGAAATCCAATGAAACGATTTTTAACCTATATGTTATCATTGTCTTTACTGCTTTGTACGGCTTGCGGAAGCTCCGCAAAAGAAGATCCGTTTGACGTTGATCCCGAGGCACCTAATGTGAATCAGAACGCACCAGAGCAGATTGAAACAAACGTCGGGTCCCCGTATACCAATCCATTGACCGGTGAGGGCATGGACGAGGATATCAGCATGAATCGTCCGGTCACGGTTATGATTAACAATATCAAGCAGGCACAGCCCCAGTGCGGTGTATCCAATGCAGATATTATGTTTGAACTGCCCGCCGAGGGCGGCGTTACCCGTATGCTGGCTGTCTTTCAGAATCTGAAGGATATTGAGTCCATCGGCAGTATCCGCAGTCTTCGCGCTTACTACCTGGCCCTTTCCCAATCTCTCGATGCCATTCAGGTGCATGCCGGCGGCAGCGATGAGGCTTACGGAGATTTGCGTTCCTCCGGTTGGGACCACATTGACGGTGTGAACGGCAGCTACTCCCCGTCTCCCTTCTATCGGGATAAATCCAGAATGCAGTACGGCACCGAGCATTCCATGTTCGCCACCGGAAACGGTTTGCTGGAGTGCATCGAAGCAAAAGGATTCCGCACGGAACACAAGGACGGCTTTGAATATGGTTACACCTTCTCCGAGACCGCCGGTGAACAATGCACTGATGATGCAGCCTATGCAAAGGTCACGTTCAACAGTGGAAAGAATACCAGTTTCAAATACGACCCGGAAACCGAATTGTATACCGGTTACCAGTTCGGCAGCGTCTATCAGGACGGCAGTACCAAAGAAGATATGAAGTTCAAAAATCTGATTTTCATGTCTACCGGTATGAATGTCTATGACGGAAAAGGCCGTTTGACCGTTGATTTGACTTCCGGCGGTTCTGGCTACTTTGTTTGTGATGGCAAAACCACCGAAATTACTTGGTCTCGTCAAGCCGGACAAGGATTTAAATTCAAGCTGCCCAACGGACAGGCTTTGGATCTGGGGATCGGCAAGAGCTACATCGCAATCTACGACAAGAATGCCGGTAATGTAAGCTTT
>CAJMMY010000190.1 GCA_905214605.1 uncultured bacterium
TCACCGCCGCCGCCGGAGACCTGCGTAAGGCGGACGACCCGGATCTGGGCACTGCCGCGAAAATTGCCGCTTCCGCCATGCTCCGGGGTGCCCGGGGCAACTCCGGCGTGATTCTTTCCCTGCTGTTCCGCGGCATCGCAAAGAAACTGAAGGGTCTGGAACGGGCAAACGCAATGCAGTTTGCCGCTGCAATGCAGGAAGGCGTGGACAATGCCTACAAAGCCGTGATGAAGCCCGCTGAGGGCACCATTCTGACGGTTTCCCGTCTGGCTACCGCAGCCGCAGTGGAATTTGCCAACAACGGCGCGGATCTGGAGCTGATGCTCACCTGCGCTCTGGAGGCAGGCAAAGAGGCATTGGCGGACACCACCAACCTGAATCCGGTGCTGAAAAAGGCCGGCGTGGTGGACTCCGGCGGCGAGGGCTACGTGATTATCTGGCAGGCAATGCTGGAATCTCTCCAGGGCCGTTTTGTCATGCCGGAGGCTGAAGAGGAATCCGAAATCAAAGAAAAGGCCGATTTTGCAGCCATTGATGACGAAGAAATCACCTTTACCTTTGATACCGTGTTCATTGTCCGCAAAACTGTGGACAAACCCCTGGACGGTCTGCGTACTTACCTGTCCGGCATCGGTGATTGTCTGGTAATCGGTGAAGACGATGAGGCATTCAAGGTCCATGTTCACACCGATATTCCCGGCGACGCACTGACCGAAGCACAGAAATACGGCACTCTGGAAGTGGCAAAAATCGAAAACATGCGGATTCAGCATGATGACGTGGCAGCCGGCCGGAAAGCCATCTCCACCGACGATCTGGATGCCGTGGAAGAAGAGCTGGAACGTCAGGCTGAGGCAGCACCCGCTGCACCGGAAAAGGAAATCGGTGTGGTTGCCGTCTGCGCCGGCGACGGTCTGAGCAATCTGTTCAAGGAACTGGGCGCTGACGCTGTGGTTACCGGCGGTCAGACCATGAACCCCTCCACCCAGGATATTCTGGCTGCTGTGGAGCGGACCCCGGCAAAAAATGTGTTCGTGTTCCCCAACAATAAGAACATCATCATGGCGGCACAGCAGTGTGCGCCTTTGACGGAGAAAAATGTGATTGTGGTTCCCACCGGCGCTGTGCCCCAGGGTATTTCCGCTATGATTAACTACGACCCCTCCGCCGACCCGAAGGAACTGGAAGAGACCTTCAACGACTCCATCGGTGCCGTACATACCGCACAGGTCACCTATGCCGCTCGGGATTCCGAGTTCGACGGCCACCACATTCTGGCCGGTCAGTATCTGGCACTTTTGGACGGTGCTCTGGTGGGCAGTTATGACTCCTTCCCCGCCCTGCTGAAGGCTTTGAATCAAGAAATCGAAAAGCTGGACCCCAGCTTGATTTCCGTATACTACGGTGAAGATATTCAAGATGCCGAGGCTGAGGCAACCGCAAAAGAAATCGAAACCGCATTCCCCGATGCAGAGGTCATGACCGTCAACGGCGGTCAGCCCGTGTATTACTACATGATCAGCATTGAGTAATTGAAACTGCATATTGCAAAGGCTCCGAATCCCGCTTTGAGATTCGGAGCCTTTCCTTTTCATAAAACTATTTGACGCGCAGATTGCAAAAATCGCCCGGCACACGCCGGGCGATTGCTGCATGATACAAGTTTTATTGCTCCGGAATTTGATTTCCGGAGTCTTCCCCCTGTTCCGGAATCGGTTCGGTGCGCATATTGGCCATAATCATCCAGTTGCTGTAAATCAGCATTGCTGCCATAGCCGCAAATTCCAGCTGCATGCCCACCATGCGGTCATCTGCCAGGGCCACCAAAGAAAGGAACGCACCCACCATGCCGAAAAACAAGCTGCGGTAGGTCTGCACTCTGCCAAAGGCATATCCCGCCAGATAGTACAGTGCCAACGCGTCCATGCCAATGGCCAGAATTTCCACGCCGTAGGTCCATGCACTGGGCTGGGTGGAATGAAGCTTATAGCTGACCACCAGCCAGAAGCTGGCCGTCCAAACCAACACCGCTGCGCACAGACAGAGCATTGCGCTCTCCCGCTTGCGGGTTCCTACGCTCATCACGTGATAAAAGCTCAAGCCGGAGCAGACAAAAAAGAATGCCAGCAAACGGAGCAAAAAGGAATTGCTCTCCCCGCCTGCCGTTACATACAAAACAACGCCGCCCAACACGGACAATGCGGAAATGGCAATCACCACATAGGGTGCAAGGGGCGTGGTACCCTTAAAGGTATCCTCGCAGGTTTTCGTGGGGAAATAGGCAAATCTCTGCAAGCCCCACAGCAAACCGAATGCTCCGGCAATGGCTGCGGCGCACACCAACACCATGACTTTTGTCCAAAGACTGCCGGCTGTATAAAGTCCCGTTCCCGTCTCAAAGGCGGTCATGTTTTGAATCCATCGAAAAAAAGCGCCGAATGCCGCGGTCACGCAGACATAGCAGCACAATATCATCGCGTTTTTACGCATATCGCTGCTCCTGTTCCAATACATTTTCATAGAGTCCCGGAAACGGATTCCAAAAACACTATTGTTATATTGTAACCGTCTGATGAACCACCGTCAAGTCTTTTTGAAAGGAACCGCCATGGAACGATTTCTCCCTGCCTCCCTTGCCGCCGTTCTCCTTGCGCTGCTGCTCCCCGCACTTTGGCCGAACGAACCATCGGTTTCCCCGCCCATTGCCGCGGGCAGCAAAGATGCGGAATGTACCTTTACCGTCCAAACCGATTCCGGTATCGAGCAGCACACCATGGCAGACTATCTTCCCG
>CAJMMY010000191.1 GCA_905214605.1 uncultured bacterium
GCAAAGGCTGCGGAGCGTTTCCGATAGGGTGAGATTCCCCCGGCAGGAAATCGCCCGGAGAAAGCGTCTGACAATGCGTGACCCGGCAGCATCGGCTGCGGTGGGGAACAACTCCTTGGAAACGGTGCGGACGCTGCGGGCAATTGCTTGCTCCGTTTCTGGGGAAATTTCCGGCGCGCTGCTCATACGGTGCAGCCGCCCGACAGCGGCCAAATATCCGTAAGCGGTGCGGTAGTGCCGGCGATAGGCTTGCTGCATATCCTGAATTTCCGTGCTGTGACGGCGAAGAATTTTAGAATCGCAAAAGGCGCCCAGATTCACATAATCCCCGGTGACGCCGAACACCTCCGGATCCAGAACATGGGGCGCGGTGCCGTCCACCCAAGCCGTTTTAAGGGCCGGGAGATAAACGCCGTCCAGAGAATCCGGGTCTCCGGAACAGAGAATGTATTCCACCGGCTGTCCGGCAGCCCCGGCGGCTTGCCCGATGCGCCGCATGAAGGTGGATTTTCCGGTACCCGGACCGGCTTTGATGACGTGGAGAAAATCGTCCTCCCCGGCGGCAAAATCCCGATATAGAGAGTGAAAGCCCTCGGCGGAATTACTGCCCAGAAAAAAAGAAATGGTTTTCATGGAAAACCTCCTAAAAAAATAGAGTGACATGTGGTTTCTTACATGTCACTCTATGCATTTTCCTATGAAAAGATACGTCCGTTTACCGGGAAATTATGATTATCCGAGCAGCTTGCGGAGAATCATACAAAAAAAGCGGAATATGATGTGACCGGTTGATGATTCTCCGGACGAATTGCGGAAAAATCCCTTTTTCTTTGCTTTTTTCTCCAAAGCAGCCAATGCCTTTTCCGCTTCTTGGAATCCCTGCGCCAGAGATTTCTCATACCATTCCTTGGCTTGCTGGAAATCCTGCACCACACCGGAACCGTCTTCATAGCATTGCGCCAACAGATACTGCGCCCGACCGTGGTCCTGCTCGGCGGCTTTTTGGAACCAGTACACCGCCTGCTCCGCATCTTTTGCGGTGCCGATGCCGTTCAGGCAGCAGAATCCCAGATTGCATTGCGCCCGGGCCAGATTCTTCTTGGCGGCTTTCCGATACAGCTGCACGGCGGTTTCCTTGTCAATTGCGGTACCGATGCCAAGCTCGTAGCACAAGCCCAGCGAGCAGGTGGCGTCCCGGTATCCCAGTTGGTCTGCCCGCTCATAGAGGTGAAATGCCTTTTCCGGGTCCTTTTTCACACCGAACCCGTTTTCGTAGCATTCCGCAAGCAACTGCATGGCCCGGGGCTGCCCGTCGTCCACGGCCTTTTGAAACCAGTAAACGGCTTGCTCATTGTCCTCTGCCACACCGATGCCGGTGTAATAGCAGAATCCCAATTTGCACTGTGCCCGGGAGACGCCCGCCTCGGCGGCTTGACGATAGAGCCGGACGGCTTTTTCCGGATTGGTATCCACACCAATTCCGAACTCATAACACACGCCCAGAGAGCAGGTGGCCTCGTGATAGCCGGCGTCACTGCCTTTCTGATAGCAGGAAAAGGCCTGCGCCGGGTCTTTCTCCGTGCCGAAACCATACTCGTAACATTCTCCCAACAGTTGGAAGGCACGGGGATAATTTTGGGCGGCGGCAGCCTGAAACAGTTGGAAGGCTTTGTCATTGTCCTCTTCTACGGCGATGCCGTTGTAGTAGAAAAATCCCAGGTTGCACTGCGCCCGGGGAACACCGGCCTCGGCAGCTTTTCGGTAAAGTTCCGCAGCCCGCTGCAAATCCTTTGGCACGCCGTTTCCGAATTCATAGCACAAGCCCAAAGAGCAGGCGGCAGAGGGGTAGTCCTGCTCATCGGCCATGGCATAGTATTCCGCGGCCTTTGTCAGGTCCTTTTCCGTGCCGTAGGCGAATTCATAGCACTCGCCAACCAGAAACTGCGCCCGTGCGGAGCCTTGCTCGGCGGCCTTTCGGAACCAATAGAGGGCTTTGTCGTTGTCTTCTTCCACACCGATGCCGTGATAATAGCAGAATCCCAGATTGCATTGTGCCCGGGCGTCTCCGGCAAGCGCTGCCAGACGATACAGCTGCACGGCTTTTTCTTTGTCCGGCTCCACACCGCTGCCCAGTTCATAGCACAAACCCAGTGAGCAAGTGGCGCTGATATATCCCAATTCATGGGCCTGCTGATACAGCTGCGCGGCTTTTTCCAGATTCTGCTCCACACCGAATCCACGGTCATAGCACTCGCCCAACAGCTGAATGGCCCGGGGGTACTCCTGCTCGGCGGCTTTTTGGAACCACAGGACCGCCTGAGCGCCGTTCTCTTCCACACCGATGCCGGAATAATAGCAGAACCCCAGATTACACTGGGCGGCCGCGTGGCCCTGCTCAGCGGCTTCACGGTAGTATTCCACAGCTTTGGCAAAATCAACGGGAACGCCGATGCCGAATTCGTAGCACAGACCTAAGGAGCAGGTGCCCAACGGGCTGCCCGTTTCGTGGGCGCTGCGATAATAGGAAAAGGCCTTTTCCGGATCCTGTTCCACACCCTGTCCATTTTCGTAGCATTGTCCCAATGCAAACAGCGCCTCATCGTAGTCTTCTTCCGCCGCAGCCCGATAGCATTGCAGGGCCTTTTGAAAGTCCTGCGGAACGCCCATGCCGCTGCGGTAACACTCGCCCAGAAGAAACTGCGCCCGGGGATACCCCTGCTCGGCAGATTGCTCGAACAGCTCCACCCCGGCGTCAAGGTCCTGAGGAACGGCAATGCCCCGAAGATAAAAGA
>CAJMMY010000192.1 GCA_905214605.1 uncultured bacterium
CTACACGACGCTGCAATATAAAAACGAGGATTATCTCGCGCCGGACAGCGACGCTGCCGCCAAGGTCTGCGGCCAGTTCGACCAGCTGCTTGAGCATCTGGTCGGCAAGACCGTTTCAAGCGTGAGCGACCTGTATCTGCCGGGGCAGATTGCCGACGATACGGACGTTTCCACCGGCGCAACGCTGCGTGCCCCCAAGGTGATCTCCGCCATTTGGGATGCGCTCGGCCGCCGCGCCTACGTCATCATCAAGTAATTTATCGCGCCTCCATCCGCGGGGAGATGCGATAAACATACAGGTATCCATCACCCGAAATCATTTATTTTGGAGGTACGATTATGAACAAGTTTGCGATGACCGCCGCGACTGCGGCGCTGATGCTTTCCCTCTCTGCCGGCGCGCTGGCCGCTTCCGGCCTCGGTTCCGTCACCACCATGTCCGGCGCGGGCGCTGAGGCCGACAAGGCCGGCAGCGTGACCCTCAACACGACCATGTGCGCGCTGGAGCTGGACGACGCGGGCAAGATCACCGCCGTGAGTTTCGATATCGCGCAGAACAAGGTCGGCTTTGACGCAACCGGCGCGCTGACCGGAACCACAGAACAGGTGAGCGCTGCGTTTGGTGCAATGCTGTCTCAGCCGGGAACCATGATTTTCTGGACGTTGGTTACCGTTGTTGTCGCCTTTGGCATTTGCGCAATGGGTTTGAAAAACGGCGTCGAGAAAATCACAAAAGTGATGATGATGCTCCTGATTGTTCTGATGATGGTTCTGGCGGTCCACTCCGCAACGCTGAAAGGCGCCGGGGAGGGCATTCGGTTTTATCTGATTCCCAATTTCCAGAGCGTCAAAGAAAACGGACTTGGCAATGTACTGTTCGGCGCCTTGTCTCAGGCATTCTTTACGTTGAGCGTGGGCATTGGCGCAATGACCATTTTCGGCAGCTATCTGGACAACAAGCGCAGCTTGGCCGGAGAGGCAATCAACATTGTGCTGCTGGACACTCTTGTTGCATTGATGGCCGGATTCATTGTGATTCCCGCTTGCTTTGCATATAATTTGGAGCCGGGTGCCGGCCCCAGTCTGCTGTTCGTCACGCTGCCCAATGTCTTCAATGACATGCCCGGCGGACGGATTTGGGGAACTGCATTTTTCTTGTTTATGACCTTTGCGGCACTGTCCACCGTAGTGGCGGTGTTCGAAAACATCATTGCTTTCGCAATGGACGGATTGGGATGGACCCGCAAGAAGGCCGTTGGCATCAATATGATTGCCGTTGCGGTGCTGTCCATGCCGGCAGTTTTGGGATTCAATGTACTGTCCGGAATTCAGCCTCTGGGCGAAGGCTCTACGTTGATGGATTTGGAAGACTTCCTGGTGTCTGACAACCTACTGCCCATTGGCAGTCTGGCATTCATTCTCTTCTGTATGTCTGAGTATGGTTGGGGATTTGACGCATTTCTGGAAGAGGCAAACATGGGCGATGGTATCAAATTCCCCCGTTGGGCTCGCGGTTATCTGACCTATGTGCTGCCGCTGTTGGTGATTTTCATTTATTTGAAAGGTTACTACAATAAGTTCTCTCAGTTGGGAACGGTGCCGCTGATTTTGTGGATGCTGGTAGCATTTGCATACATCGGCTTTATATTCTGGCTGCGGCATACCGGAAAGGCAGCAAAGAAATAATCGGAAACGAACAAGCACCACCGAATGATTCGGTGGTGCTTTGTATCCCCGGAAAGGAACGGATATGGGCGAAAATGCTATCATCAATACAACTGTGCTGCAGCAGCTAACAGCTCCGCTGCTGGCTTGGTTTCGCGAAAATGCCCGGGATTTACCTTGGCGGCAGACGAAAGATCCATATCGTATCTGGGTTTCGGAAATCATGCTGCAGCAGACCCGCGTGGCGGCGGTATTGGGATACTATGCCAGATTTTTGGAGAAATTTCCGACGGTACACGCATTGGCAGATGCACCAGAAGAAACGCTCTTGAAATGCTGGGAGGGTCTTGGATATTACAGCCGGGCGCGGAATTTGCAGAAAACGGCAAAAATTGTTTCCCATGAACTGCAGGGAAACTTCCCGGCGTCCTATGAACAGCTTTTGAAACTGCCGGGAATCGGGGAATATACGGCAGGCGCAATTGCATCGGCGGCATTTTCTATCCCGGTTCCGGCGGTTGACGGAAATGTACTGCGCTCGGTGGCGCGGATTACGGATTGTCATGCAGATATTATGGACGCAAAGGTCCGCAAGGAATTCCGTACGGCGGTTGGAGAAATGATGCCCGCAGACCCGGAGGACATTCATATTTTCAATCAGGCAATGATGGAGCTGGGTGCAACGGTATGCGTACCAAACGGAGCACCGAAATGCGAAGTTTGCCCGGCGGCGGAATTTTGCCTTGCCCGACAGCGGAATACGATCAATGAGCTGCCGGTCAAAGCGCCGAAAAAGCAGCGGCGAGTAGAAGAAAAAACCGTTTATGTTTTGCTGCAAGATGGGCGGATTGCCCTACGGAAACGGGAAGACAGCGGATTGCTGGCAGGATTGTGGGAGTTTCCCAACTGTGAGGGATATCAGGACGAATCATCGGCGGCGGAAACACTGCAAGGGCTTGGCTTGCACATTACCGATTGGAAGAAACAAATTTCCGCAAAGCACATTTTCACCCATGTAGAGTGGCACATGACGGGATATGTGCTGTCTGTATCCGGTGCAGGTCCTTCGGATTGGGTATGGGCGGATTCTGAGCAGCTGCATACATTGGCTGTGCCGTCAGC
>CAJMMY010000193.1 GCA_905214605.1 uncultured bacterium
AACACGAGATGCACCCACGCCCACATACAGCTCTACGAAGTCAGAACCGGAAATGGACAGGAACTGCACGTTTGCCTCGCCGGCAACTGCGCGAGCAAGCAGCGTTTTACCGGTGCCCGGAGGGCCCTCCAGCAGAACGCCCTTGGGAACTCTTGCACCCATACTGAAAAATGCCCGAGGATTCTTCAGAAAATCCACGATTTCTTCCAGTTCCTGCTTTTCTTCATCGGCACCGGCCACGTCCTTGAACGTCACGCGCTTATTCTCGTCCACGCCGGCTTTCGTCCGAGCCTTGCCGAACTT
Organism: uncultured bacterium; assembly: GCA_905214605.1. Next base: position 304 of record CAJMMY010000193.1, read on the forward strand.
GCCCACGCCGGGCGCACCGCCGCCGCTTTTATTCATCATCACATACCAGACGCCGATCATTGCCACCATGATAAGCACATAGGGAATCATCTGCATCCACCAAGGAGCCACCCAGCCCTTCTGGTAGTCATACTCCGTCAGAATGCCGTCGGCTTTCTGTTCGTCGATGAGCGCGCCCAACTTTTCGTTGAACAGGTCCACATCGTACAGCTCATACGTCACGGGGTCCTTGGAATCCCGCAAATCCAGTGTCAGCACCTGACCCCGGATTACAAAGGACTCGACCTTTTCCTGCTGGAACATATCAACGATATCGCTGAACTGATATTCCTTTGTCTGGTTGCTCCGAGGCAGCAGCATAAACACCGTTGCCACCAAAATCACCAGCAAGAGCACGGAAAACGCCATGTCCCTGGACCGCTTGTTTTTCGGGTCCATTCTATCACATCCTTCTTACTGAAATCGAACCGGCTTACTGATAAATTTCCGGTTTCAGAACGCCGATATACGGCAGATTGCGGTATTTCTCCGCGTAGTCCAGACCGTAGCCCACAATAAAGGCGTCCGGTACTTCATATCCGAAATAATCTGCATAAATGGGAGCTTTTCTCCGAGCAGGCTTGTCAAATAAGGTCACAATTTTAATGGAGTTGGGTTTCCGTGCCTCCAGATAGCCCTTCAGATAGTTCAGCGTCACGCCGCTATCCAGAATGTCTTCCACAATAACCACATCACGTCCGGCAATGTCCGCGCTCAGATCCTTCAGAATCTGCACAGCTCCGGAAGTGGTTGTGCCGCCACCGTAGGAAGAAACTGCCATGAAATCAATCTGGCAATGCAGGTCCACAGCGCGCATCAGGTCTGCCATAAACACAAAGCAGCCTTTCAGAACACCCACGAAAATGGGCTGTTTTCCTTCGTAATCCTTGGTGATCTGCGCACCCAGTTCCTGCACACGGCGCTCCAACTGTTCCTTGCTGAATAGAATCTCTTCGATGTCGTCTCTCATACTCATATTACTTTCCGCCTATCTCTTTATATTCTTCGCATAAAATGCAAATGGACTGCGTTCCAATTTTAGGAAGAACACGCTCCGCCGTTCCGAATCCGTAAACCGCCAGAATTCCCTCATCATCGCGAAACACCGGCGTATGGCTGCGTTCCTCTTCCGTCATTTTTCGTTCCTGAAACAGTTGTTTCAGTTTTTTTGTTCCGTTTCGCCCCGCCAGTCGGATTCGGTCTCCCGCCTGCCAGGAAGAAACGTAAATTTTTCCCTTTATCCTCTCATAATTGAGCAGGTATTTGGTGAATGAATTGTGAATTTCCCGGTTTTCGGGCTCCAACGCAACCGTAATGCGCCACCCGCCGGCACATACCGTATCGCCGGGTTTGCACTCCGTCATCGGAATCGGCTCCGCTGCAATCGGAGAAAACTCCAGCCAGCCTTGTTCATATCGAACGGGACCGCCGGGCAAATCCACCGTTTTTCTTTGGGTTCCCCGGCACAGCTCCAACAGCTGCTCCACATGCTGTCGGGAATACTTTCCCTGCCCCAAACGCCGCAGCACTCGCGTACTCACCGCCTCGGGCAGCTCCCGCAGCGCGTTTGCGTCAATCCGATTTCCCGTTCGGTGGGTTTCCAGAAAATGCTCCGCCATTTGATTCAAACAGCGCTCGTCCTCCCGCAACAGCTGGGAAGACGCAAACACATGCTCCGTAAACCGAGGATTCAGTTTTTCCAACGTGGGCATCACCTGATGCCGCAGAATGTTCCGCCCGCAGATTTCCATGGCGTTGGTTTCGTCTTCCACAAAGGAAAGCTGATGCTCCAACAAATACCGGTCAATCTCTTTCCGGGAAACATTCAGAATCGGGCGAATGATATTCCCCCGCGCCGGTGGAATTCCCGAAAGTCCAAGGGCACCGGCACCGCGAATCCAGTTCAGCAGCACGGTTTCCGCTTGGTCCTCCGCCTGATGTGCCGTGGCAATGCAGTCGTACCCTTGGGTCAGCCGGGTCTGCTCCAGAAACGCATACCGCATTTCTCTGGCCGCGGTTTCCAGTCCCAGATTTTTCTCCATGCCGTAGGCTTTCACATCGCCCCGGCCCACAAACAGCGGAATTTCCAGCTGTCGGCACAGTTCCCGGACGAATTGTTCGTCTCGGTCGGCCTCGCCGCCCCGAAGCTGATGATTGAAGTGCGCCGCCCCGATGGTCAGATTCCGCGCCTGCTGCAATTGCCGCAGCCAATGCAGCAAATACACCGAATCCCGTCCGCCGGACACCGCCGCCAGCACTTTCGTACCCTCCGGCAGCATCTCGTAGCGGTCTATCCACTCAGTATTCGTCGTCATACCTTCCCTCATACTGTGCAAATGCCGTGTATTCCGGCAGCCAGGACAGGTTCACCGTTCCCACTTCGCCTTTACGGTTTTTCAGAATGATTGCCTCCGCCAGATTCGGCGTTTCGCTTTCCTGATT
>CAJMMY010000194.1 GCA_905214605.1 uncultured bacterium
ATCTCCGAAGTATTCATACTCGTCCACGCCGAGCAGGGAGAAGAAGTCCTCAAAGGACATCTCATCTTCCATGTCGGGAAAGAGAACGCCTGCTGTGGTGACGAAACCGGCGCACTTCAACTGAGGGGCACATTCGTCCATGGCCTTCTCGGCATCCCCGCTCTGTGTTCCGAAAAAGTAGGAAGCGTATTCCGCCCCCGGCTCTCCAAAACATGCGGCGGCATGATCGGGGAAGCCGTCCAACCGTATCCCGACTTCGCCGCTGGGCTGTTCGGCTTTTAATTCGCGCAGGGGTCTCCCTATGTCATCGAGAAATGCCGGCGTGCCCGGGCCCACAGGGCTGAGAGCCTCGGACCCCTGCCCGCCGGGGGCGGCAGGGGAGCAGGCGGAAAGCGCGAAAGCTGCGAGCAGACACAGGGCGGGGATCAGTACAGTGCGTCTCATAAGAACCTCCGTTCTGACAGGATGATATCGATTGGATCAAGTCCATTCTATCAAGATGCAGGGCAAAAAGCAAGGGATCAAGGGATGCAGGGAGGTGCCGCCTGCTGAGAACGCATAAAAAATCGTCGCAAACTTGGTAAAGTCTGCGACGACTGGAGCAGGTAAAGGGAGTCGAACCCTCCTATCGACCTTGGGAAGGTCGCGTTCTACCGATGAACTATACCCGCAAATGATACCATCGCTTGATAAGGGCAAGCGATGGTATGAACGTACTATACCACACTCCATCTGAAATAGCAAGAAAAACCGTGTCGATGCCCACACCGACACGGTTTCCGATTACTCTTTGCTGAGCGTGTCCACAATGCGGACGTACAGTTCTTCCGCCATATTGCGAAAATTATCTTCCATACGGCGGGCCTGCCGCTCGTTTGCCGCCAAAAGACGCATGGACATGATTTCTCCCTGACCGTCCTCCACAGCCAGCTCCACGATGCAGCCATGCTTTGTTTTCTCATGACCGGTCTGAATCAAGGCCTCCCGGCTGATTTTTGCCGCCAACGGCAGCATAGCCATATCCGCCTGCGCCCGCACAGAGGCCGGCAAGCTGGTTTCCATGATTGCACCGTCGGTTCTGCCGGATTCCGTAATCACATACTTTCCGTCCAGCTCATGAATATGTCCGGTGGATTCCAGTTCCGAAAGGCAGTCGGAATACGTAAAATAGTCCACACCGCCGTCGCAAAAGACAACGTCTGCCAAATCGTCTCGGCCCACCGCCCCCGGAAGACGGGCCAACACATATAAAATCAGGATCTTCAGATCCAGTTTTCCTCGAATAAAGCCAAATTCTTCGTCCAACTTGGTACCTCCCCCGGTTTTGTTTGTTCTCATATTCTTCGGTCCCTCCGGACACCGCACCATTATAACCTATTTTTTTCATTTTGTCCAACGGGGCTGTAAAATCTTTTTCACCCACCGCATTTCCGCGCATACACTGTAATGAAGTTTCTTCAAATTTCAATCAGGAGGTATCACTATGGCAGACCGCGTTGTGCCCGGTCCGGTGGAAAGCAGCGCCCACATTCGTGAGGCCGTTTGTATCCAGACCCGAAAAATTTTCGACAGCTGCAGGGATAAGGACTGCATTGAAGACCTGCGGGTCTTTCCCACAGTTTCCTCACAACCCTACATAGAAAACGCGTTCAGCATTCGTCCGAAATCCGCTGAACTGCTCTATGCCAGAGTCAATGTGGAGGAAATGAGTTTCAACCGCGGATTTTACACGGTTGACGTCACGTATTTTTACCGCATCACCGGTGAAACCTTCCCCGGCGGAAATCAAGTCACCGGACTTTCCGTGTTCGACAAGCGGGTAATGCTTTTCGGCAGCGAGGGCAGCGTCAAGAGTTTCTCCTCCGCCACCGCCGGCGTATCCGCCGGTGCGGGCTCCCCCATTGCCGTGGTGGAATCCGTGGACCCCATTGCCCTATCCATGCGCATTGCAGAGGCAGAATGTCTGCAAACCCCGGATTTGGAGCCGTTCACCATTCCCCCGGAGATTTTCGCCGCATTTCAGGAAGAGCTGATTCTCACAGATACCGCCCGGCGGCTCTATGTCACCTTGGGGCAGTTTTCCATGATTCGTCTGGAGCGGGATACCCAGCTGCTCATTCCCGCATACGACTACTGCATGCCGGACAAAGAATGTGAATCCACCTGCGGCGACGACCCCTGCGCGCTGTTCAGTAAGATTCGGTTCCCGATGGAGGAATTTTTCCCGCCGGATACCGTAGATGACCCGAAAGACTATCGAAGCCTGCTGTAATCGTCAAGCCCGCTGCCAATCGGCAGCGGGCTTGCAATCTGTTTTCAGTTTTTCTGCTCCACAATGGCGTCTGCCGCTTTGTAAATCGCGTTTTCGGGAATTACACCGCGAACGCTGGATACCGGGTAAACATGGGTATTCCGACCCACAACGGTTCCCGGATTCAGCACGCTGTTGCAGCCCACTTCCACATGGTCCCCCAGAATGGCACCGAATTTTTTCCGTCCGGTTTCCACCGAGGGATCTCCTTTTACCACGACCAAGGTCTTGTCGCTTTTCACGTTGGAGGTAATGGAGCCGGCGCCCATGTGCGCCTTGTAACCCAAAACAGAGTCTCCCACGTAGTTGTAATGCGGTGTCTGCACACCGTCAAACAGAATCACGTTCTTCAATTCCACGGAGTTGCCCACAACAGCATTCTTGCCCACAATGGCGCTGCCACGAATGAATGCGCAATGCCGCACCTCTGCGCCGTGGTCAATGATGCAGGGCGCGCCGATGTATGCAGA
>CAJMMY010000195.1 GCA_905214605.1 uncultured bacterium
CACCGTCCCGGGTGATACCCATCAGACCGGTATGCTGACAGACATGACGATTGCCCCGGCGGCAATCCGGGCAGACATTACAGGGAATATGGGATTCGGCGGAAACAATGTCGCCCACCTGAACACCCTTCACGTCTTTGCCCACTTCCACAATTTCTCCGGTGAACTCATGGCCGATAGTAACTGGCGGTTTCATACGTTTCTGGGTCCACTCGTTCCAAGCGCGAATGTGAACGTCCGTACCGCAGATGGCGGCGGCGCGAACCTTGACCAACACTTCATTGGCGGCGGGTTCCGGAATGGGCTTTTCCCACAGCTCCAGAGAGTTGGGCTCCGGCTTGGTCATGACAACGCATTTCATGGTACCTTTCATATTCATTGGTCCTTTCGTGATATTTTATTTTCCAACGCAAAAACGGGAGAAAATTCGATTGGTAACGTCCTCCCGAATGGTTTTACCGGTTAATTCACCCAAGGCAGCCATGGCCTCTTCTGCCTCGGTCAGCACAGCGTCCGGGGTAATGCCCAGCAGCATGGCCTCTTTTGCAGCATACAGCGCGTCCAACGCACGGCCCACGGCATCTGCCTGCCGGGCATTGGTCAAAATCTCGCCTACGGGTGCGTCCGGGTTGGGGAACAGCGTGGCTACAGTCTGCTCCAATTGCTCCAATCCGGTATTTTCTTTTGCGGAAATCACGCATACGGCCGAAAAATCAGCCTGCAGGCTCTCCGGGTCCAACACCTGCTCTTTATCGGATTTATTGATAACGGCAATCCGCTTTTCGCAGTGCTTGGCGGCGGCAATTGCGTCTCGATCCTCTTGTGTTAGGGGAGCGGAACCGTCCAACACGGTCAGCACCAAATCCGCGCCTTGGGCGGCCTGCATGGCCCGGTCCACACCAATTTTTTCCACACTGTCGGCGGTTTCCCGAATACCGGCGGTATCCGTCAGACGGACAAGAACACCGCCCAACTTGACCCGCTCCTCAATGGTATCCCGGGTGGTTCCGGCAATGTCCGTAACAATGGCGCGGTCATACCCAAGCAGCGCGTTGAGCAGAGAGGATTTTCCGGCATTGGGACGACCCACAATGGCGGCGCGAACACCCTCCGTCATAATCCGACCCCGGTCAAAACTGCTGCGCAGACGCTGCAGCTCTGCAATGGCTTCGTCCAAGGTGGATTCGTAGTCTTGCAGCTGAAAATCCTCAATATCCTCGTCAGGATAATCCAACACAGCATGGTAATGGGAGCAAATATCCACAAGCCGGTCATAAATCCGGTCGGTTTTCCGAAGAATGGCGCCGGACAGCTGACCGACGGCATTTTTTGCCGCCTCAACGGTTTCGGAATGAATGATATCAATGACAGCCTCGGCTTGGGTCAAGTCCATACGACCGTTCAAAAATGCCCGTTTGGAAAATTCACCGGCGCGGGCTTGCCGTGCTCCGGCGGCAAACAGCGCCTCCAAGCCCTGCCGCAATACGGTGGGGGAGCCGTGGCACTGCAATTCTGCGGTGTCTTCCCCGGTGTAGCTGCCGGGACCCCGGCTGATGGTGCACAAGCACAAATCCAGTACGGCGCCGTCAGCGTCAATCATAGAGCCGTAAACCAGCTGCCGGTTGGGGTAAGAGGACATTTTCCGTCCGGAGGCGGGCTGAAACACCCGGTCAATGATTTCCAACGTATCGCTGCCGGAAACCCGGACGATGCCGATGGCTGCCACAACACCGCCGGTGGCAATGGCTGCAATGGTATCAGACATGAAAGAATCTCCTTTGTCCTTTTGAAATAAAAAACGGCTGAATCCCGGATTCAGCCGTTTTTGGAATCAAACAGTTATGTTAACGTGAAGCTGATTCGCGTCTCCGCATCCATCATGTGTACCACAATGACGGCAACTTCACTGCGCCGAATGTCCGTAGAGAATCCGAAACTATGGTCGGCATAACCGGGCGTATTGGTAAAGCCGCCCAGAATACCGGCGCGATAGAAGGTGTAAATCTCGCTGGCATAGGTGCTGCCGGATTTTACATCCGGAATGGCATTGTCTGTAATCTGATTCTTAGCGGAATACTGTTCGGCGGGGAGCGCATGATAGAAGATATGCACGAATTCGCCGCGGCTGATGGGCGCCTGCATCTGGGCATCGGTATAGCTGCCGTATTTGGAGTCAATGATGCCGTTTGTGATGCAATAGGTACGGAATTTATCATACCACACATTTCCGCTGCTTGCAATGTTGCTGTTTCCGTTTTCGTTCAGACAGTGAATCTGCGCAGCCAAGGTAATTGCCTCAGCCACGGAGAGGTTGCTGTCCGGCTTATAAACGGATTTGCCGGTTTTACTGTCCACAGAGCCGTGAATCAGACCCAGCTCCACACCGCGATTGACATAGCTTTCATACCAGATGCCCGCAGCCACATCGGCAAACCCGGCGGAAACACCGCTGGTGGTTTTGACACTGCCAGTGACCAGAAAAGCGGAGGTTTCCCTGGCAGTAATGGTAACGGAGGAATTTTCACAGACAATATATTGCTGATTTTTGTTCAGCGCACCGTTGGAGGCGGCAGCGCCCACACTGGCATTGACCAGATTGCCTCTGGAAACGGAAACGCTTGCGGCACCGGAAGTCAGCACAACGCTGCTGCCGGTTTCCAAGGTCATGGTGCCGCCTTTGGTGAGGGTGTGCACAGCGGGGTAGACCACGGTTTGTTTTTTCGCGGCCTGCAAAACACCGGAGCCGAAACCGTTCAAATCGGTTTTGGCTTGGTTTTT
>CAJMMY010000196.1 GCA_905214605.1 uncultured bacterium
GGGCGACGGCGACAATGACCTGACAGCGTTCCGGGCTGCGGGTTGGGCTGTGGCAATGGGCAATGCAGCGGAGCGGATTCAGCAGCAGGCTGACGCGGTGGTTGCGGATTGCGACCATGAGGGCGTGGCGGAGGCCTTTGAACGGTTTGTGTTTTAATTTTTAGTGAGTGAATTTAGCAAAGACGGAGGTAATTGAATGGCGAAAGAAACTGCGGCAGCCAATGCCGATAAAATGGGCACAATGCCCATTCCGAAATTGTTGTTTTCCATGGCAGTACCTATGATGCTGTCCATGATGATGAACGCACTGTACAACGTGGTGGACAGTGTTTTTGTTGCAAGATTGAGCGAGGACGCGTTGACAGCGGTATCGCTGGCATTTCCCCTGCAGAACATTATGATTTCTGTGGGTGTGGGATTAGGCGTGGGCGTCAGCGCACTGGTTGCACGTATGTTGGGACAAGGAGAACAGGAAAAGGCGAATCGTTATGCGATGCAGGGTGTGCTGTTGGCAAGCCTGTTTTATGCGATTTTCTTGATTGTGGGACTTTTTTTCCTCCCGCTGTACGTGACCAGTCAGGTGGATACCACGTTGGAAAATGCACAGGTGGTCATTGACGGCTGTATTTCTTATTTGCGTATCTGCTGCCTGCTGTCCTTTGGCTTGATGCTAACCACATTGATGGAAAAGCTGCTGAATGCCACCGGACGCACCCTGTACACCATGGGAATTCAGATGTTGGGCGCGATTACAAATATCATTCTGGACCCCATTCTGATTTTCGGTTTGCTGGGCGCTCCGAAACTGGGCGTAGCCGGTGCGGCATGGGCTACGGTAATCGGACAGATTCTTGCCGGTGTGACCGGTTTGATTCTGAACCTGCGGAAAAACCACGATATTCAGTTCCATACCGCGGACCTCCGTCCGGATGGTCAGAGAATCAAGGAGATTCTCGCCATCAGTGTGCCCTCTATTCTGATGGCGTCCATCGGCTCGATTTTGACGTTCTTCCTGAATATCATTCTGTACGGCTTTTCTTCCACGGCTGTGGCAGTGTACGGAATCTATTTCAAACTCCAGAGTTTTGTGTTTATGCCGATTTTCGGTCTGAACAGCGGTATGGTGCCCATTATTTCCTATAACTACGGTGCTCGGAATCGGGAGCGAATCCATCAGACGGTACGTCTGGCAATGGCCAGCGCCGTTTCCATCATGCTGATTGGTCTGGCGGTGTTCAATCTGATGCCGGAGCAGCTGCTGAAGATGTTCGACGCGTCGGAGGATATGATGGGAATCGGTATCCCGGCGATGAGAACCATGAGCCTTTCGTTCTGCTTTGCGGGTATCAGTGTTATCTGCTCTTCCACCTGTCAGGCATTCGGCTATGCAGTGTATAGCTTGTTGGTCTCTGTGGCGCGTCAGCTGGTGGTGCTGCTGCCCTGCGCCTATCTGCTGAGCTTGACCGGCGAGGTCTCCGCCATCTGGTGGGCATGGCCCATTGCGGAGCTGATGTCTTTAGCGGTCAGCCTGCTCCTGCTGCGCCGGGTGTACCGTCGCACGGGCATGAGCATGAAAGCCGAAGCGGCCGCATAATTTCATAATAAAAAGCAAACAGTCCGCGAATCACGTTGCAGGTGATTCGCGGACTGTTTTTTCATAAAAAAATCGCTGTGAACAATCTGTTCACAGCGATGTGGTCGGAGCGTAATTGTAGGATCTCAGAAAATACAGATATATCCATGGTTTGATGGTTGTCGGAAAGAGGGATTCATCCTAAATTGAACGGTCAAGCACAGTGACCTGTGTGATCACATCACGCAGGCGGTTGGGACCAACCATATACTCAAGGACTTCATCCGGCGTATCGCAGAGCTTTTCTGTCTCTTCCTGATTGGCAACGGAAATACTGATTTTTCCGTTGCCGCGATGCGTAATGCAGTAAGGAATCTCATTCCAGATAAATTCAACCTCGCCATGCCACCTCATGCATATTTTAAAGTCACTGATCGTTGTAAAACGATTCTGCTCGGGTGTATTTGCAGGGACGATCATGTTTTTCATAGAAAAGTATCCTCCATAATTTTTGAATTCTGGCGCACCGTCTGGGTAATTGGTTGGCGGCTGCGGCATGGGATGTTCATCAGGAGTATTCCAATCGATTTTGAAGGCATTGAGATTCTCTTTTTGGCAAGCTCTCTCATAGCGCATGTATTGTGGTCCGAGCGTAATGATAGGCTCCGGAAAACGCGGATACATCAACGATTTGCAAGCAACAAGCAAGGTGCTTTTATCCTAAATTGTGCGAGAAATGACATTAACTTTTGTAATTACATCCCTCAAACGATCATCACCGAGCATATATTCAAGAGCATCGTCAGCCGTATCGCATACTTTTTCTGTCTCCGGTCTATTTGCTTGATAAATCGTTATTTTATTATTGGTTCCGTATCGGATAACTCCGTAAGTGACGTTGTTCCAAACAAACTCAATTTCTGCTCCCCAACTCAGACTACGCTTGAATTCGCTGATGGTTTCAAAATTCATGCTGCCGTCTGGGACGATAATGTAGTTGTCCATAGAGAATGTCCTCACATATTGCTTAAACTCAGGTGCGCCACCGGGGTAATTGATAGGTGGCCCCGGCATGGGATGTTCATCAGGCGTATTCCAATCGATTTTAAAGGCATCAAGATTCTCATTTTGGCAAGCTCTCTCATAGCGCATGTATTGTGGTC
>CAJMMY010000197.1 GCA_905214605.1 uncultured bacterium
GCAGTCTTTGCCTTGGTGTATTCCCGATAGTACCGCGCAGCATTTTGCTGGGGTGTTTTCAGCGGGTCCAAAGAAATCTGAACCACAGGCAGGTCCTCTCGATAGAAATTCTCCGCCTCCAGTACCGTTTCCCCTTTTTTCATGCGGTAGAGGTTGGACATAATGATGTCGCCCCACTCCCGATAGGTTTCCCGGTTCTCGGATTTTTTCCACTCCGTCTGCCGTGCAATCAACGTGCGTTCCGTCCGATCCCGCACGGTTTTCACTTTTTTCAGCAAATCCCGGCTCTTTCGGCGCATACTCTCCGCCTTATCCCGGGCACTGTAAAACGTATCCAGCAGTTCGGAAAATCCGCCGCACACCGTCTGCTCCATTTCATTGCCGTACTGCCGGATATGCATGAACGCGAAATCCTTCATTTCCCCGTTTTGGGTCAGCAGAACCGGCAGAAATTCCCGATGGCTCACGCTGTCGCACAGCGCCTCCATTCCGTCCGGGAATCGGGCGCGATCCTCCTCCGTCAGTTCGGAAAACAAGGGGCTCGTCTGTCCAAAACAGCGGTAGCACAACTCCCGGACAATCAGCGGAGAGATGCCGGAAAAGGTTTCTCCCATCCATTTGTCCACGCTCCGCCCATGGGCATTCCGCCACAGCTCCAGCCGTTTTTCCTCACCCGCAGCAAAGAAATCCGGTTTTGTCTGTCCGGGAGGCAGGGCATAAAACATTCCCGGCAGCAGATTTCGATGCACTCCGTCTCCGGCGGTCACCCGGCGCAGACAATCAATAATCCGTCCGTCGGCGCCGACCAAAAGGATATTCGCCGCACGGCCCATAAGCTCCACAATCAGTTTCTTGTGAATCTCGTCGCCCAGCTCGTCATAGCCGCCCAGCTCCAGAATCAGCAGCCGGTCATTCCCCGGCTGCTCAATTTTTTCAATCCACGCGCCCACCAGATGTTTCCGCATCAGCATACAGAACATGGGCGGCTCTTGGGGCTGCTCATAGCGCTGCTCCGTAATCTGCACCCGAGCCGTTCCCGTGCCCGCAGACAGCAGAAGACGGAAATTTCCGTTCCGGCTCCGGAGAGACAACAGCAGCTGGTCTCGTTCCGGCTGCTGCACCTTGTCGATTTTCGCTCCGGTCAGCTTTTCAGACAACTCGTCGGTCAATGCCGACAGAAAAATCGAATCTAACGGCATTCCGTTCCCTCCGCAACCAAAGTAAACAGCGTCCGAATCCGGGCGTACTCTCCTTTCAGATACAAATATCCGAACAGGGTTTCCAAACCGGTGGCAGCATGATATTCCGAAACGGTGGCCTGATTGGGTGCCGCGTGGGTTTTGGTGTTCCGTCCCCGCTTATAAACCGCCAGTTCCCGCTCATTCAGCTGTGGCAGGAGAATTTCCATGGCTTTCGCCTGGGCCGGCGCTTTCACCCATCGGACCGTTGCCCGATGCAGGTCATTCACCTTGCCGATGCCCTGACGGCACAGCATGGTCCGCACCAACAGCTCATACACTCCGTCCCCTACGTGGGCCAGAGCCAAAGTACTCAGCCGGGACAGCTCGCTGTCCGTCAGCGGACCGTCCGGCAATGCAAAAGGTTTCTGTTCTTCCATAAATCTTATTCTTTCTCGTCGTAATTTGCGTAATCGTCTGCCTCGTCAAGCTGAGCAGACATGGGAATCTGTTCCATGGGCGCCGTGCCGTGAATGTTCTGCATTTCCAGCCACTGCTCTTTGGTAATTAAAATCTGACGGGGTTTGGAGCCCTCAAAGGGGCCCACCACACCGATTTCTTCCATCTGGTCCACAATGCGGGCCGCCCTGGAATATCCCAGTTTCAGCCGCCGCTGCAGCATGGACACACTGGCCTGCTTGGCCTCCAGCACCACGTCCACAGCCTGGGGCAGCAGCTCGTCAAAGTCGCTCACCGGCTCCTCGTTTCCATCGGTATCCCCATTGGAACGGCCGCCGGAGTTTTTCTCCTCCGCTGCTTTTTCGATTTGCGCCTGCACGGAAAGGTCATATTCCGCCTCGCAGTTGGACTTCACAAAGTTGATGACGTCCTCCCGCTCCTCATCGGACACAAACGCGCCCTGAATGCGAATGGGTTTGCCCACACCCAAGGGTGCGTAAAGCATATCGCCCATACCAATCAGTTTCTCCGCCCCCACTTGGTCCAGAATGATGCGGCTTTCCAAAGAGGACGACACCGCAAAGGCAATCCGGCTGGGAATATTGGCTTTCATCAAACCGGTAATGACGTCTGCCGACGGACGCTGGGTTGCAATCACAAGGTGCATACCCGCCGCACGACCCATCTGCGCCACCCGGCAAATGCTCTCCTCCACTTCTTTCGAGGCGACCAACATCAAGTCCGCCAACTCATCGATGACAATCACCACTTGAGGCATGGTCTTTTCGCCCCGTTTCTCACAGTAGGCATTGTATCCGGCCAAATCCCGGACGCCTGCCTCGGAGAACAAGCGGTAGCGTTTCATCATTTCCACCACAGACCATTGCAGTGCGCCGGCTGCTTTCTTCGGATCCGTCACCACGGGCACATACAAATGAGGAATGCCGTTATACACGCCCAATTCCACCATTTTCGGGTCAATCATAATCAGCTTGACTTCTTCCGGACTGGCTTTGTAAAGAATACTCAGCAGCAGGCAGTTGATGCACACAGATTTACCGGAGCCGG
>CAJMMY010000198.1 GCA_905214605.1 uncultured bacterium
CGCAAGGGCAGGCGCAAAAAACGCATCATATCACGAAATCGAATCCGCATTGCTGCACTTGGGAAATCTTCAGAAAATTATGAACCCCGAAGAAAAGAAGATGGAATCACATTGAAAAAAATATTGATTTTGGTTGCAGGCGCCGGCATGAACTTCTTGCTGGGACTTGTGCTGATTATCGTGGTCTTTTCCTGCGCGTCTGTGCAGATTCCGGAAATTACCGGGTTTATGGACGGCTGCCCCTATCAGGGTGAAACGGCTTTGCAGCAGGGCGATGTGTTCTGGAAAATCGACGGTCACCGCATTTACACCACCAGCGATGTGTCGGTGTATCTAAACAGCGGTGACACAACTCACGATATTGTGGTAAAACGGGACGGAAAACAGGTGCTGCTGTCCGATATGACATTGGAAACCAGACAGTATGAGGGGGAGAAGAACCCCTTGTATGGATTCCAATTCGGAAAAATGGCAAAGGGTCCGGTGCAGACGCTGCAATATGCATGGTATCAGTCCTTGTATTTTGTCCGGGCGGTTTGGTCTAGTCTGGCGGAGTTGATTTCCGGTACCTACGGGGTAAAGGATTTGAGCGGTGTGGTCGGCATCGTTGGCTTGATGAACGATGTGGGCAAGGAATCCGGGTCGATTTACAATGCCTTTTTGAACTTGGCGTATTTGTCGGCCTTTATTGCCATCAACCTGGCTGTGATGAATCTGCTGCCGATTCCGGCATTGGACGGCGGACGGATTTTCTTCTTGCTGCTGTTCTGGCCCATTGAAAAACTGATGGGTCATAAAGTGGACCCGAAATACGAAGGATACGTCAACTCCGCATTTCTGGCATTGCTCATGGTACTTATGGTGTACGTGATGTTCAATGACGTTGTAAGAATCGTAGGGTGAAAATATGAAACGGAATGAAACAAAAGTCATTCACGTGGGCGGTGTGGCCGTAGGCGGGGAAAACCCGGTTACGGTCCAGTCCATGTGCAACACAAAAACTTGGGATGTGGACGGAACGCTCCGGCAAATCAGCGCAATGGCTGCTGCCGGCTGTGATATTGTCCGTTTGGCTGTGCCGAATATGGACGCCGCCCGTGCGCTGAGTGATATTAAAGAACGTTCTCCGCTGCCTATCGTAGCGGATATTCATTTTGATTACCGTCTGGCATTGGAGGCTGTGGCCCGCGGCGTAGACAAGGTGCGCATCAATCCGGGCAACATCGGCAGCGCCGACCATGTAAAGGCGGTGGCAGATGCCTGCCGGCTGAAGGGAATTCCCATCCGCATCGGTGTAAACGGCGGCAGTCTGGAAAAAGGATTGTTGGAGAAATACGGCCGCCCCACGGCGGAGGCTATGGTGGAAAGTGCCCGGAACGAGGTGGCGCAGCTGCATCGCTTTGATTTTGATGATATCTGCCTGTCTTTGAAGACTTCTTCCGTGCCGCTGACCATTGACGCGTACCGTTTGGCAGCAGAGGAGTTTCCCTATCCGCTGCACTTGGGTGTAACGGAAACCGGAACGGTCCATAACGGCACCATTCTGTCTGCCGTGGGCATCGGAACGCTGCTGTGCGAGGGCATCGGAAATACCATCCGCGTGTCTTTGACCGGCGACCCGGTGGAGGAAGTGCGTACCGGGGTTTCCATTTTGAAAGCAGCCGGTCTGCGTACCGGCGGTGTACGGTTTATTTCCTGCCCGACCTGCGGTCGAACGGAAATTGACCTGATTTCTCTGGCCAATCAGGTAGAACAGCGCCTGACGGAGATTCAAAAGGATATTACCGTGGCCGTAATGGGCTGCGTTGTGAACGGCCCCGGAGAGGCGCGGGAGGCCGATTACGGCATTGCCGGCGGCAAGGACTGCGGCATGCTGTTCAAAAAAGGCGAAATCGTTGCACGGGTACCGGAAGACCGACTGTGCGACGCGCTGATTGAGATGATTGAGAAGGGCGAATAAGTTTCATGGCGAAAGTACCGTTTTTTGATATTTTTCCCGGCTGCAGCAGCATGGACGATTTGTGCGGCGGCATGAGCAAAGCGACGGTCAGCGAGGTGCTGATTACCAAAAGCGAAATGCTCATGGAGATTCAGGCGGACTTTACCCGGGCACCGGCGCAAGCGGAGCTTACCGCAGTGGAATCTCGAATTGCCGAGGATTACGGTCTGCGCCGGGTGACCATTCACCCGTCTTACCCGAAAGAGAATGAAAAAGGCGGCAATGGCGGCAGCGGCGATGTGCTGATGGGCCGCAAGGTTGCCGTGAAATCGGCAATGCCGATTGCCGACTTGACCCCGGATTCCGGCAATGTGGTTGTGTGCGGCAAAATCTTTTTTGTGGAGTCGCGAGACATTGCCAAGCGGAATGCGACCATTCTGACCTTTGATATTACGGATTATACCGGGTCTGTGCGATGCAGCAAATTCCTGAAATCCGAGGAAGAAAAGCAGGTGGTCGATAAAATTCGGGAGGGTGATTACGTCACCGTAACCGGATATATGAGTTACAGCAAGTATGAAGAAGATATGGTGCTGGAACCCAAAAACGTCTGGAAGAGTAAGCGGGAGAGCCGGAAAGATACCGCGGAAGAAAAGCATATTGAGCTGCATCTTCATACCCGTTTTTCCAATACCGACGCGCTGACCGAGCCAAAAGAGGTGGTAAAACGGGCTGCAGAGTG